>DATJOQ010000477.1:0-11662 GCA_035506935.1 Binataceae bacterium (SeqCode)
CTGTAGCACCGCATGCCCGATACCCAGAGGCTCGGCCTGCTCTACCGCGACGATATTGGCAATGTCGTTGGTCGCGCGCACCAAGTCCAGTAGCTCTTGCTTACCCTTCTCTTCGAGCGCGCGCTCTAGATCCGGCGCCGGCTGGAAATGATTCAGCAGAGCGCTCTTGCCCTTGCTGGTAACAATTACGATGTCGCGGATACCTGAGCCTACGATCTCTTCGACTACGAGCTGGAGCGCCGGGGTATCTACGACCGGCAGAATTTCTTTGGGGACGACCTTCGAGGCCGGCAGCATACGCGTGCCGAAGCCGGCAGCTAGTATAACGGCCTTGCGAACCTTCATAGACAATATTTAAAGGAAAGCTCAGCGTGCGAGACGCTGCCGTTCACGTGCTTCCTGCGAAGATTTGCAATCAATGCACAAAGTTGTGACGGGACGCGCCCGCAGCCGCTCCAGGCCGATTTCCAAACCGCACTCTTCGCAACGGCCGTAGCTTCCGTCTTGGATCCTCGCGAAGGCTTCGTCGATTTTGCCGAGCAATTTCCGTTCCCGATCGCGCATCCGCAGCAGAAAATTACGATCGGATTCCAATGAGGCACGATCGGTCGGATCAGCACAAATTTCCTCGGATTCCCCGTTCATCGAATCCACTGCGCGCCCAGCCTCTGCTAGGATATCACGCTTGCGCTCTTCGAGCAGTCGGCGAAAAAGTTCGAGCTCCCTTCGTCTCATGGACAATCCCAAGAAGGACCCTGACAAAACTAGAGTTTTTGATCATAATTCCAGAAAATTGCTAAGTAAAGTAACTCATGGCTGAAACCGCATACCTTGATGCTTTCTCGGGCCTAAGTGGCGATATGTTGCTAGGCGCGTTGCTCGACGCAGGCCTCGATCTGCGCGAACTCGAGCACGCGCTCGCCTCGCTCAGACTGAGCGGCTACCGCATCTCGTCCCGACGACGCGAGTTGAGCGGTATCTCGGCGGTCAAGTTCGATGTCGAGGTCTTGGAACCGCAACCGGAGCGGACGCTGGTCGAGATTCGGACCCTTATCGAACAGAGCCAGCTCGCGCCCGCGGTCAAGGAAACCGCAATCGCTGCTTTCGTCGCTCTGGCTGAAGCCGAAGCCAAAGTCCATCACAGTACCCCCGAGCACGTGCATTTTCATGAGGTCGGCGCGGTCGATTCGATTATCGACATCGTGGGCGCCGCGTGGGGCTTCGCGCAGCTCAAAGTCAGTCAGGTGCTGGTATCACCGCTGCCGATGGGCACCGGGTTCGTGAATTCGCGTCACGGGCGACTTCCTGTGCCCGCACCGGCGACCGTGGAGCTGTTGGCCGGATTCCCGGTCAAGCTGGGGGACGGTCGTGGTGAGATGGTCACGCCTACCGGGGCCGCTCTGATGAAAGTTCTCGCGCTACCGGGCGCCCTGCCCCTGACGTTCGAGGTCGACCGGATAGGCTACGGGGCAGGCAGCGCCACCTTTGATGATCGTCCCAACGTCCTGCGGCTGATGCTTGGAAAAGAGGCTTCGCCGGCGACTCGCGACGAGATCGTCGAGATCGCAACTAACATCGACGACCTCAATCCACAGATGTACGATTACGTATGCGAGCGGCTGTTTGCCGCCGGAGCCTACGACGTGGTGCTCACGCCGATGATAATGAAAAAAGGACGTCCCGCGATCACCCTGAGCGTGCTGGCCGAGCCGTCCCGCCGCGAGGCTATCGCCGAGGTCCTGTTCGCCGAAACCACGACGATCGGCGTGAGGTTCCATCCGGTTGGTCGCCTCAAGCTCGAGCGTGAGATAAAACAGGTAGAAACTCCCTGGGGGGCCGTACGGATAAAGATTTCCCGCCGCGGCAATCGCATCGTCAATCTGTCGCCCGAATACGAGGACTGCCGTCGTATCGCCGCCGAGCATAGCGTCGCGCTCAAGGTAGTGACGCAAGAGGCTCACGATGCGGCGCGCAGGCAGTTGAGCTGAATGCCTGCAGATTCGCTGCTGGTAAACGAGATTTTCTACAGCATCCAGGGCGAATCGACGCGCGCCGGATGCCCCTGCGTGTTCGTGCGCCTGACCGGATGCAATTTGCGCTGTCGTTGGTGCGATACCGAGTATGCTTTCAGCGAAGGACGCAAAATGACCGTGGCCGAGGTCAACGAGCGCGTGCAGGGCTACCGCTGTGACCTGGTCGAGCTGACCGGCGGCGAGCCGCTTTTACAAACAGCGGTCCATCCTCTAATAGATTCGCTGCTCGGAGGCGGCAAAACCGTGATGATCGAGACTTCGGGCGCCAGCGACATCAGCGCCCTCGACCCGCGAACCATCAAGATCATGGATCTGAAATGCCCCGGTAGCGGCGAGTCATCTCGTAATCTGTGGAGCAATCTTGCGCATCTGGCGCCGCATGATGAGATCAAATTCGTGGTCAGCGATCGGGCGGATTATGAATGGGCCCGCACTGTGATTTTCGAACATCAATTGGATTCGCGGGTTAATGCCGTATTGATGAGTTGCGCTTTTGAGCTGCTCGCTCCGGCGAGCCTGGCCAGTTGGATGCTCGAAGATCGCTTGCCGGCGCGGCTTCAGCTTCAGATGCACAAGCATATCTGGCATCCTCAGGCGCGCGGCGTGTGATCGATGCGGCTTAGGGGAAAGCACGGCCTGCGCACCCCGCGATCTATTCTCGTTTTCATTGGTGGCTTAGATTTGAAGGGGATCTGACTCGATGCCTGCGCCGTTGATGAGTGAGGTGTTGCCCGATTTTGTCGAGGAGCTGGCCTACTTGATGCGCCAAACCGCGGCCGAGCCGCTGATCGAACAGCTTCGCGCCCTGCGAATCGAATCGATTTGCGATTGTGGCGACGATAGCTGCTCGAGCTTCGCCACGGCGAGCGAAGTCAAAGTCGCGCAGACGGTCGAGTTGCCCGCAAGCGAAGGCTTTCTAATCATCGACCTCAACGCCGCCGAGCAGGTCTGTTTTGTGGAAGTGCTGAATCGGCCCGACGTCAAATATCTACTCGAAGAATATTACAGCGCGAGCTGAGCGTGGGAACTTCATCCGTGCATCGAATCGTATCGCTCATCCCCAGCGCCACCGAGATCGTTTGCGCGTTGGGATGCGAAAGCGGCCTGGTGGGCCGCTCGCACGAGTGCGATTTCCCATTGTCGGTCAAACGGCTCCCGGTTTGCACTGAGCCCAAGTTCAACCCCGAAGGCACCAGCTACCAGATCGATCAGCGGGTTAAGGCTATTTTGCAGGAGGCGCTGTCAGTCTATCGCGTCGACGCTGAAAAAATGCGCGCCCTGAATCCCGACGTAATCATCACCCAATCGCAGTGCGAGGTGTGCGCGGTCAATCTGCGCGACGTCGAGCAGCTCGTATGCGAATGGATGTCGTCGCGTCCGCGAATCGTTTCGCTCTCGCCCTGCGCGCTGGATGACGTATGGGCCGATATCCGGCGCGTGGCCGAAGCGCTCGAGGCGCGCGCACGCGGCGAGGAATTATTGGGACAAATCGAGTCGCGGATGGGCGCTATCGCCGAGCGCTCGCGCGCCCTTGGCGAGCGGCCAACGATCGCTTGCATAGAATGGATCGACCCGCTGATGGCGGCGGGCAACTGGATGCCGGCGCTGGTCGAGATGGCCGGTGGGGTGAATCTGTTCGGCGAATCAGGCAGGCACTCGCCGTGGATGGAGTTCGCTCAACTCCAGGATCGCGATCCCGACGTAATCCTGCTCGCGCCCTGCGGCTTCGACATGAATCGCACGCGGCAGGAACTCTCGCCGCTGGTCGAAAAAGCCGGCTGGGCAAGTCTCAAAGCGGTGCGCGAGCAGCGCGTGTTCCTCGCCGACGGCAATCAATATTTTAATCGGCCCGGCCCGCGCCTGGCCGAGTCGCTCGAAATTCTCGCCGAAATGCTCCATCCGCGCGCCTTTCGCTTCGGTCATGAGGGCGGCGGATGGCAGCGCGTTTAAACCACCTCAGACTCAGGAGCCAAGATGGAAGGCATCATCAGCTTTCTTAAACCCTGGCAACTTCATCCGCCAGCCACTCACTTCGCTATCGTGTTGCTGACCACCGCGGTGGTGGCCGATCTGATCGCGGTTCTGTTCTCCACCCGTTTATGGCTGAGATACATGGCGACGACGCTGATGATCGCGGGCGCGCTCGCGACCGGCCTTTCGTTTCTAACCGGTCTCGCTGAATATGCTCGGATCGGCCAGGACGTAACTGGTAAGGCCCAGAGCGTCCTGGCACAGCATAAACTTTACGGCGAATACGTGATGTACGCGTTCGGCGTGCTGGCGCTGTGGCGTATCGGCATGCAGGCGATCGGCTTCCTGGGCAGAGCGCACGGAACTTACGTGATCGTCGCGGTGGTCGCGCTCGGTTTTCTTTTCTGGGACGCAAGCTCGGGCACCGATCTGGTCTATACTTACGGTGTAGGAACGAAGGTCATGGCCGCCTCGATGGGCCAGACTGCCGCCACCTCCGAGATTCCGGCCTTGGCTCCTACGGCGACCGCGTCGCCAACGGCTGCGGCAATGCCGCTCGCGCGCGAAACGCCAACCGCCACGATGACCCCGGTCGCCATCGCGACGCCATTGACGCCGGCGGCAGAGCCCAGCCCGACTGCCACGTCGACTCAAACCCCTGCGGGTAAGCCCACTGGAGCGTCTCTATAGATGATGTGAGCTGATTCGCGAAAACGAGGCAAAAGCGCCTCGTGGCGAAGTTTCTATGAAACTTGCGAGGCCTTTGGGCCTAAGGCTCGGCGAAGGTACGTGCGGAGGAAAACTTCTTCGCCACCCCGTAACGCGCAAGCATACGATACAGGGTAGAACGAGAGACGCCGAGGAGATGGGCCGCGCGGCGCCGGTTTCCGCCGGTGTCCTCCAAGGTGCGGAGCACGGTCGCCTTGAGCACTTCGTCGAGTGAGAAGCGCGCCGACCGATCGGCCATTGGCGCCGACTCGGCGCCCGCGACCACGTCCGCATCAGAATCTATACCGCCTAAATGCTCGACCTCGTCCGGAGCGCTTTCCAGCAACGGCGCCGGGAGATCCTGCACGTCGATCCTGTCGTTGGGAGTCAGCATCATCGCGCTCTCGATCGCATGGGCAAACTCACGCACATTGCCCGGCCAATCATGCCTGGCCAACGCTGCGAGAGCGCGGCGTGAAAGAAACGCGACCCGCTTGCCCAGCAATCGGTTGTATCGCTCGATAAAATGCGCCGCCAACACATCGAGATCTTCGATGCGCCGTCTCAGCGGCGGAATGAAAATCGCCGTGGCGTTCAGCCGATAGTAGAGATCGTCGCGAAACTGCCCAGCCTTTACCATTGCCAGCAGATCGCGATTGCTGGCCGTGACCAGCCGGATATCGACATGATAGCTGCGCGACGAGCCGACCGGCTGCACTTCGTAGCTTTCGACCGCACGCAGCAATTTGGCTTGCAGCCTGAGCGGCAGTTCTCCCACCTCGTCGAGAAACAGCGTGCCGCCATTCGCCGAACGGAAGTATCCGAGCGCTTCGTCGCGCGCGTCGGTGAACGCTCCGCGCACATGGCCAAACAATTGCGATTCGGCCAGCGAATCGACCAGGTTCGAGCAATTGAAAGTCACGAACGGCCCCTGCGGACAAGGTCCGAGGCTGTGCAGCGCCCGCGCCACTAGTTCTTTTCCGGTTCCCGACTGTCCTTGGATCAACACTGTGGCCTTGTACGGTCCCAGCCGCTCGATCGCGCTGAACACGCTACGAATTAATTCCGACCGTCCTACCATCCCTCCCATTTCTGCCGACGCCTGTCCGAGATTCTCGAGCCCGATCCATTCCGGACCCGAATCCCGACTTTCCCCCGATACACCTGTCGTGCGGTTCGGCTCGCTGGGAACCTCCCACGCTTGCGCATCTCCGGCGCCATTCAGCGGCCGCAGAACTCGTCGCAGCGAGCCCGCATCCGCCGCCGCATCGGACCAGTAGTTTCGCTCCTCAAGGCTGTCAAAGACAGCGACGCCGGCCGAGTCTCGCGTGGTGTCATCCATGTGGTTCATCCTCGTCGACAGATCCCGCTTCTTTACACGCTTCTCGCAGGGCGATGGCGTGGTGTTGGCGGTAGTGCAAGAGCGGTGCCCAATCGGAGACGCGGCTTTTTGTAGGAAAATTTAAATAAGTGTAGCAATTTCCCGGGAGATCCGGACGGGTCAGGCCACTGGGTAAAAAATACCTGCCTGACCCCCCGGAGTGCCACATAAATCGGACACTTTTTACCCGATCCTTTCCCAATCTGAAGCCGACACGATGTAGCGTTTTGCCACATTTCAGCAACCTTTGACTACTTGTAGACAAAAGTTCCATCTGGTAATACCTCTGTCTGAGACTTGGGACTCGGAAGTTTCGTGGCTGAGACTAAGGGGGGCGACGGAGACATGGTTGAGAACCACCGGGGAACCTATACTCATTGTCGCGTCCGATGGTGCCAGTCTGCAAAGCCTCCACAGGCTGCTTGAAAATCCGAACAGCCTGCTGCTGACCGCGACCTCCGGTGAATCGGCGCTGGCGCTGGTGCGCAAGTACCAGCCCAAGGTGGTGGTAATCGATCTGGCCTTCGATTCCCACGTTGGACTCGCCCTGTGCGGCGCCCTGAAGCAACATTCCGAACTGCCCTTCATCGCGGTTCTGCTAATCGGCGCCCCCTCGCTGCAACACACCGCGGAATATAGGCGTCTGCTGCGCCGTCCTGGAGTTTTCGCGGTCTCCACCTATGCCGCTGAAGGAGAACTAGCGGGCCGCGTGCAGAGCATGATCAATCTCGCGCGCGGAATCCGCCAGAGTCCGGTCGCGATCGAACCGGCTGATGGCGCGCCGCCGCGCTTCAACCATCTGGTTGGCCGCAGTCCCGCGATGCTTCGGGTTTACGGCTTGCTCAACAATGCGGCGCCCAGCGATTGCTCGGTTTTGATTTTGGGCGAAACCGGCACCGGCAAGGAGCTCGCCGCGCGCACGCTGCACGAACTCAGCGAGAGGCGCCGCGGTCCCTACGTGGCGGTTAATCCCGCCGCGTTCAACGAGAACGTGGTCGAAAGCGAGCTGTTCGGCCACGAGCAGGGCGCCTTCACCGGCGCGATCAGGCGCCGGCTCGGATGTTTGGAGCGCGCTAATCGAGGCACGTTGTATCTCGATGAAGTCGACAGTGTGCCCGTGCCGGTGCAAATCAAACTGCTGCGCGCCCTCCAGGAGCATCGTTTCGAGCGTGTCGGCGGCGAAGAAAGCGTACCGGCCGATTTTCGCCTGGTGGCTTCCGCGACCGGGCTGGCGCAATTGCGTTCGGCTATCGGCCGCAACGCGTTTCGCAGCGATTTCTTCTATCGATTACATGGCGTGATTATCCCACTTCCGCCGCTGCGCGAGCGCCGCGAGGACATCGAGCTTCTGGTGCAGCATTTTCTCGAGCGTCTCGCGCTCAAGTATGCGCGTCCGCTGCAAATCGGACCGGGCGCGCTCGAACCGCTGATGCGCCACTCCTGGCCCGGCAACGTGCGCGAACTCGAACGCGCGATTGAGAGCGCGGTGGTGCTATCTCCAAGCGACGTTATCGAAACCATACCGCTATTCGGCGCCGGCGCTGTGGCCGAATCGTTCGCGCCTGCCGAACCGGTGGATACCAGCCAGCCCGATCTCGATTATTCGAGCGCGTCCTCAGATTCGCTCAGCTATCGCAATTTCATGGAGCAACAGCGCGCCAGCGAATTGGAATTTTTCCGCGAGCTCCTGCGAAACTCGGGCAGCCGGCGCGAGGCGGTGAGCCGTTCTGGACTCAGCCGAGCTACTTTTTATCGACGTCTGCGCGAGCTGGGGCTGGTCAGGCGAAGCCTGGGTCAAGGCGGCCCATCCAACATCTAAATCCCGCTGGCCGCACGAACGATTGCTTGTTTTGTAACGCCCGGAACCGTGCACGTCGGCGATCCCGTGTTCGTCGCCAATTAGCCCCGCTCGACTCGATTAACTAAGCGATTCTTCTTATTGCGCGCTCGTCGCTGTCCACAATGCTGTGGAGAGAGCTGCGCCACGGGGCTTGCGGCGCTGCGCGATTGAAACGACGATCGTCGTAAGGTCACCTTCGCGATTGGTTGAATGATGTCGTACGCCCGCCGCCTAATTCGCTCGCCGCGCGCGTCTGAGCGGCTTCGCGCTGCGCGCGAATGGCTGGAATCGATTCCCGCCGCAGGCGAAGCGCTGATTATCGAATCCGGCTGGGAGGCTGCCGACGATCTGGTGCGCGGCCTGGCGCGCGAGCGGGGCGGATTGTTCGCGATTCATCGTCTGACGTTGAATCGGCTGGTTGGCCTGCTCGCGGCGGAGGAATTGGTGCGCGCCGAGGTGGTGCCGGCCGGTGGCCTGGCAGCAGAGGCGGTGGTAGCGCGCGCGGTCTATCGGCTCAGGGCGGCGGGCGCGATTGCGTACTTCGATGAAGTTTCCGAGAGGCCCGGATTTCCGGCAGCGATGTCGCTCACGCTCGACGAGCTCCGTCTCAACCTGGTGACGCGCGCGCGGCTCGAAACGTTTGGCGAAATCGGCAAGCTGCTCGGTGCGATTCTCGCCCAATTCGAGGCCGAACTTGCCGACGCGGCGCTCGTCGATCGCGCCGGCATGCTGCGAATTGCGACCGCTGCCGCGAGTCGTACGCCGGCGCCGCGCTTTATCGGCATCCCGATGCTGTTGCTCGACTTGCCCGTCGCTAGCCTCTGCGAGCGTGATTTTATCGCCGCCCTTGCCGAGCGCGCGAGCAACATTGTCGCGACGGTTCCCGCCGGAGACCGGCGCAGCGAATTCTATCTGCAAACCGCGTTGGGAGTCGCGCCCGCCGCGGTCGGTGCCGAATTATCTGGCGACGGCGATTCGCTCTCGCGTCTGCAGAATTATCTGTTCGAGGACTCGACGCCGCCCAAGCGCGATCTCGATCAACAGTCGGTTACGTTCATGTCGGCACCGGGCGAGAACCGCGAATGCGTCGAGCTGGCGCGGCGAATCCAGGCCGAAGCGGCGCTCGGCGTTCCGTTCGATCAGATCGCGATCCTGCTTCATTCGCCTGCCCAGTACACCGCGCATCTTGAAGAAGCGCTGCGCCGCGCCGATATTCCGGCCTATTTCGCACGCGGAACTGCGCGTCCCGAACCGGGCGGTCGCGCGTTGCTGACATTGCTCGCGTGCGCGGCTGAAAAACTCTCAGCCCGGCGCTTCGCCGAGTATATCTCGCTGGCGCAGGTGCCCGACGTCGCGGTTAATCAAACCCAACGCACGCAAGGAGAAAACGAAAGGCTGATTGCGCCTGACGTGGACATGATGCCGGCTTCGCTCAGCAGCGACCTGGCAGCGCCTCCATCCGCCGACGAATCGCAAACCGGTGCCTCGGACCCGTTGCCGGTGGTCGAGGGCAGCCTGCGCGCGCCGTGGAAATGGGAACAGCTTCTGGTTGACGCGGCGGTAATCGGCAGCCGCGAGCGATGGAAGCGGCGGCTCGACGGACTCGAAGCGGAGTTCCAGAAAAAACGCGACGCACTCGAAGATGACGAGGCACGCGCCGCGTTCTATGAGCGCCAGCTCGTCGACCTCGCCCATCTGAAGGGCGTCGCGCTGGCGCAAATCGCCGCGCTCGACGGGCTGCCCAAGCAGGCGCTGTGGGGCGAATGGCTGCGTCATCTGCGCGCTCTGGTGGAGCTCGCGATTCGCGATCGCGAGCCGGTGCTGGCTGCGCTTGCGGAACTCGAGCCGATGGCGCCGGTCGGGCCGATCGATCTCGACGAGGTACGTCACGTGCTCGCAAATCGGCTCGGCCGCCTTACGGTCAGGCCGAATCGGCGTCGCTACGGCGCGGTGTTCGTCGCGCCGCCGTCGCTCGCGCGCGGGCTTAGCTTCGACGTCGTGATGGTGCCAGGGCTCGCGGAACGGATTTTTCCCAAGAAGTTGACCGAAGATCCGATCCTGCCCGACGAAATCCGCCGAGAGCTGAGTCCCGATCTGATTACTCAGTCGGATCGCGTTGCGGCCGAGCGCTTGGCGTTGAAGCTCGCAGCCGGCTCGGCGCGGCGCAAGTTCCTCGTGTCCTACCCGCGAATCGATCTCGACCAGGGCCGCCCGCGAGTGCCATCTTTTTACGCGCTGGAGGTCTTGCGCGCGGCGGAAGGACGGCTACCAGGTTTCGAGGAGCTCGCGCGCCGCGCCGGCGCCGAAGCGTCGATTCGGCTCGGATGGCCGGCGCCGGCCAAAGCGGAAAACGCGATCGATGACGCCGAGTTCGACCTCGCGCTGCTCGACGGCCTGGTCGATGCTGATCCTGAGGCCAATGCCGGCGCGGCTCACTACCTGCTCGGCGCCAATCACCATCTGGCTCGCGCCCTCCGCGCACGGGCGCGGCGATGGCTTCGGCGCTGGAGCTCGGCCGACGGCCTGGTCGATCCAGATTCGACGGCGCTCGCCGCCCTCGCGCATCATCGATTCTCCGCGCGCTCTTACTCGCCGACCGCGCTGCAGCATTTTTCAGCCTGCCCGTATCGGTTTTTGCTCTACGCAATTCATAAACTCGAACCGCGCGAAGAGCCGGAAGCGATCGAGATCATCGACCCGCTGACGCGCGGCGCACTGTTCCACGAGGTCCAGTTCGATCTGCTCACCGATCTGAAACGCGCTGGATTGCTGCCGCTGACGGATCAGAATCTCGTCGATGCGCTCGCGCGAATGGAAAAAATTCTGGCCGAAGTGGCAGAGCGCTATCGTGACGAGCTCGCGCCGGCGATCGATCGCGTGTGGGAGGATGGTATCGCGTCGATTCGCGCCGACCTGCGCGAGTGGATGAGGCGCGCGGCCGCGCAAACCGACGGATGGTGCCCCGATCGCTTCGAGCTTTCATTCGGCTTGAGCGAGCGCGCACAAGCCGACCCGGCGAGCCGGCGCGAGCCGATCGCGCTCGCGGGCGGCCTTAAGCTCCGCGGTTCGATCGACCTGATCGAGCGTCAAGCGCGCGGCGCGCTCAGAGTCACCGATCACAAGACCGGCAAGACCGTCGCCGACAAGAACGTAATCGTGGGCGGCGGCGCGATTCTGCAGCCGCTGCTCTATGCGCTCGCGAGCGAGAAGATTCTCGACGCGCCGGTTGAATCCGGCCGGCTTTATTATTGCACTTCGGCGGGCGGGTTCGAGGAACGTATCGTGAACCTTGACGCCGACACGCGTGCGGCGATCGCGCAGGTGATCGGTATTGTTGACGGCGCGCTCAATGAGGGCTTCCTGCCCGCGATGCCGGCAGCAGGCGAGTGCCGCTATTGCGATTATCGGCCGGTGTGCGGACCGTACGAGGAACAGCGCGCGGCGCTCAAGCCCAGGGTTCGTCTCGCGGAGCTCAGGCGCCTGCGGGAGATGCCATGAAGCTTGCCGACCAGCGCGCGCGCGATCGAATCGTCAACGATCTCGATGTCACGCTGCTGATCGAGGCCGCGGCCGGAACCGGTAAGACCACCGCCCTGGTCAGCCGGATCGTGGCGGCAGTTGCCTCGGGCCGCGCCACGCTTGATCGGATCGTCGCAGTGACCTTCACCGAAAAGGCCGCGGGCGAGCTCAAGCTCCGGCTCCGCAGCGAGATCGAGCGCGCGCGCCAGG
>DATJOQ010000478.1:0-6211 GCA_035506935.1 Binataceae bacterium (SeqCode)
CCGCTGGGTGATTGCGCCGCCGAACACGCCGGCGAGACCAATCAACACGCCCCTGATGACGCCGCTCAGCAATAGGCGGCGATCAAGACGCGGCTTCTGATGGGGTTGATAGACGTTGGAGTCAAAGCCGAACTCGTAGGCGATATTCATCGCGAGCGCGGAGAGAATGCCGAAGGCGATGCCAAAATCGCGGCCGACCGAGAGCCATCCGGCGCCACCGAACGCAACCCCGCGCATCAGCGCCATCAGGGCCCACTCGAGTTTCGAGGGCTGAATGCCTTGCGCGCGCCTGAGCAGTTGATACTCCATGCTCGGCGCCAGCACTATCGCGCCGGCCAAGCCGAACCACAGTCCCAGCGTTGCGCCATAGCCCAATCCCAGGATCGCGCTATAGGTGAGCAGCCGGGTGAGCAGGCGCAGCGGGCCGTGCTTCCCGCCGAGCAGATCGTAGGCGAGGTAGAGTCCCCCCAAAGCGTCGAGCACGACGCCGACCAGGCTCAGCAGAGGTACGACTTGAATTTCGCTAAGCGAAAAGAACCTGACCGTCGGCGGCATATCGTCCGATGATTGCGGCGGGCGTGGCTATGCGCAATAGGTCGCCGCGCCAAAGGGCGCCCTACTCCCGTGTAGTCACTGTCGCGTTACGGAGTGCGGCGCGGGCGGCGACGAGCGATCGATGAACCTCGCGGCCGCCCGCATGGCGCATGTATCTAGCGCTGCGCGATAGTCTCGCTCAGGAACCAGGTGCGGCGTTCAGTCTCATCGATCCACACCTCGATCAGGCTGGCGGTGGCGACGTCGCTGTGCTTGTCGCACAGATCGTGAGTGGAGCGCATTTCGCGCGTGAGCTGGAGATTGTCGTCGCGGAGTTCGGTCAGCATATCGAGGGGCGGGACGAATTCGGTGTTGTTGTCCTTGATCCTCTGATGCTTGGAGATCTCGCCGATCGAATGAATCGTGTTCGCACCGAGCTTGCGCGCGCGCTCGGCGATATCGTCGGTCATGTTGAAAATCTGCGTGCCCTGTTCGTCGAGCAACAGATGATAATCGCGGAAATGAGGTCCGCTCATGTGCCAGTGAAAGTTCTTGGTCTTGACGTACAGCGCAAACACGTCGGCGAGAAGCTTGCGCAGAGCGTTCGATATTTCGACCACCGCATCGCCGCTCAGATCGGTGGGAGATTGGGTCGCTGAATTGGATTTCATTGCCTGCCTCCTTCTAGTTAGAACCGAATTTACTTTTGGAATCGTTCCCCATCGGAGATGTCGCTGCCGACAAGTGCCTCGGGAGCTGGATCAGTTTGGCTCGGAAATCCCAACGCGCCGGTCGCAGATTGAATTATCGTTCCAGAAGATGCGGATTTTGGCGAGAATAAAGTTGCTTGTTGAACGAACTTTTCTCGTGGTTCAATTATAAAGGTAATTTCGCGAAACCAGGGTGGAAGTTTTTGAAGAAGCCGGCATTGCCAAAGGAATCCGCCTCGGCGCTGATCGATCAGAGAATCGAGGAGTTGGGAGATTGGCGCGGGAAGATGCTCAGCAGGATACGCAAGCTGGTGAAGGAGGCGGACCCTGAAATTATCGAAGAGTGGAAGTGGCGGGGCACGCCGGTGTGGTCGCATGCGGGAATCGTGTGCACGGGGGAAACCTACAAGAACGTGGTCAAGATGACGTTCGCCAAGGGGGCTTCATTGAAGGACCCGGCTCATCTGTTCAACTCGAGCCTTGAGGGGAACGTCAGGCGCGCGATTGACATTCATCAAGACGAAAAGATCGACGAAACCGGGTTGAAGAATCTGATTCACGCAGCGGTGGCGCTTAATCTCAAGAAAAAGTAACTCGATCTCGGCGAGCGATGCGTTTCCATTGCACGGCGGCGGCGCAGCGTCCAACATTTTCGCGGCCGATCGCTCAGCGGGAGCAAATCGCCGTGCCATTGCCCAATCCTCGGTAAGTTGCTATCGCCGAAATGGCGAGGTTCGAAGGCCGGTTTTTGACGCTAGACGGGCGCGGGGAGTTTTCGCCTCGTGGCCGGAGCGCTTTGCGGGCAGAGGGGCATGCCATGCGCAAAACCATCCACTTCAACGGATTTACTCAATGCTCGATCTGCCCTCAATCCAAGGGCCAGTGGAAGCATCCGCTGGATCGATCTTCCAGCGGTTATCGCGATCTGAACTACTATGCGGATATCGCGCGCACGCTGGAGCGCGGACGTTTCGACGCGCTGTTCTTCGCAGACATCCACGGGACCTACGACGTTTATCGCGGCAACCGTGACGCGGCCGTGCGCCATGCGGTCCAGTTTCCGTGCGACGACCCGACCGTGGTGATTCCCGCAATGGCGATGATCACGAAGAATCTCGGCTTCGCCACCACCTACAGCACGACGTACCATCCGCCGTATCAATGCGCGAAACTTTTCTCGACGCTCGACCATCTGACCGGCGGGCGCGTCGGATGGAACGTGGTGACATCGTATCTGGCGGATGCCGAAAAGAACGGTCTGGGCGCGATCCTGGAGCACGACGAGCGGTACGATCGCGCCGACGAGTACATGGAGGTGGTGTACAAGCTGTGGGAGCAGAGTTGGGAGGAGGACGCGGTGGTTCGCGACCCCGCGCGCGATGTCCATACCGATCCGGCGAAGGTGCATGAAATCCGGCATCAGGGAAAATATTTCAGCGTGCTTGGACCGCATCTGTGCGAGCCGTCGCCGCAGCGCAGTCCGGTGATTTACCAGGCGGGATTGTCCGGGCGCGGGATGCAGTTCGCCGCCCGGCACGCGGAAGCCGTGTTCACGGTGTTTCCCAACACCAAAATTTGCCGCGCGTACTGCGACAATATCCGCGCTTTGGCGGAGCAATACGGGCGCGACCCCAGCCACCTGAAAATCCTGACCGGGATCGCGCCGATAACCGCGCCAACTGACGCCGAGGCGCGTTTGAAATTCGACGAGGCCAGACGCTACGCGAGTCCCGAGGGCGCCTTCGCGTTGTTCGGCGGATGGACCGGGATCGATCTGTCCAAGTACGGGCCGGAAGACAAGATAGACGACGTCGAATCACAGGGGATGCGGTTCCTGGCGCAGTATTTTTCGTCGGTGGATTCGACGCGCGAATGGACCATGCGCGAGATTGCTGAATTCCTGTCAATCGCGAGCGTGATGCCGGTCCCGGTGGGAGACTATCGGCGGGTTGCCGACGAGCTCGAGCGATGGGTGGTCGAAGGCGGCGTCGACGGGTTTAATTTTTTCGCGGTGTACAATCCGGTGTGCTACGAGGACTTCGTCAACCTGGTTATTCCCGAATTGCAGCGGCGCGGACTCTTTAGAAAAGAATACGAGGGCAGCACCCTGCGCGAGCACTACTTCGGCGCGGGCCATCGGCGCCTGATGGATGACCATCCGGGAAGCGCTTATCGAAGAACTTCGGGATCGGCGCTAAGCTCGGGCGCGATAGCTGTTGAGGGCGGCGAAAACGGCAAGGCCGGCATGACAACGATGCGCGGATGACGCCGCGCGGTCGATCGTTCAATCTCTGAATAAAGCTTAGTTGCGGCGACCGCCACGCTTCAGGCGACGCGGCGGGCGAGCGCGCGCCGTCGCGAGCTGACCCAGGAGGCGAAAGTCGGAGCGGCGGGCGGATCGAAACCCGTCTCCTGCTTGCATCGCGCCTTCAGCTCTTCGATCGAGCCGCCGAAATCGAACATTTGATAACCGCCGCGCGCCTGCGCCATCTGGTCGCGCAGCGCCTGAGTTGCCTTGAGATCGACGCGGAGATCATCGCCGAGCACGACTCCATAGCGCCGGGCGCCATCGCGGGTGACGAGTCCACGATCGACGTCGGCTGCGACCAGCGCGGGATCGCGGCTCAGCGGATCGCCCCATCCTCCTCCGCCCCAGGTCTGGAAGCGCAGCAGGTCGCCCTGCTCCACCTTGATACGATCGCACTTCGAGGGCAGGCGTTCGCGCGAACCGTCTGCGCGCTCGAGGGTCTTGACGCTGCGCGCGCCGGGTAATCCGTTGCCGACGCCCCACGGATAGGTGAGCCATCGATCGTCGTGAATCGAGAGATAGCCGGGTTCGAGGAAGCGATATCCGACCAGCATCGCGTTGCCGCCGCGATGCAATCCCGGTCCGCCGGAGTCGGCCACGGTTTCGTAGAATTCGATGCGCACCGGGAAGTAGCTTTCGATAAACTCGTTGGGCACGTTCATGAACTTCGGCCACAGCGAATGGCCGTCGGGGCCGTCACCCGAGGGCTTGCCGGGAATCCCGCCGAAGCCGATCTGGAACAGCAAGAACCAGTCGCCCTCGCGGTCGTAGCCGGAGTACATCAGGTGCGGACTGTCGGAGAATCCGGCGGCGCACATGTATTCGGGATTGGCCTGGCCGAGCAAGCCGCTCAGGACGTCGAAGATGCGCGCGAGCGCGTGGGTGCGGCTGGTGAGCGCGGCGGGCTTGAGCGGCTTCAGCAGCGAGCCGGGCGGGATGCGGACGTCGACCAGATCGAAGAAGCCGTCGTTGAGCAGAATCTGCGGGTCGAAGAAATTGATCATGAACTGGCCGCAGAACATGCGAAACATCTGTTCGTTCAGCAGCAGGTTGACGCTGCCGGTGGATTGCGGGTCGGTGCCGGTGAAATCAAAAATCACCTTGTCGCCTTCGCGCCACATGCTGCAGGCGATCTTGTACGGGCCCATGCCCATGCCGTCGTCGCAGATGAAATCCTCGAAGTAGCGTTTTTTCTCGGACACCACGCTCAGGATCAATTCGCGCATCGCGCGGTAGTTGCGATCGAGCAACTCCTGCAGCGCCGACATGTAAAGGTCGTCGCCGAAGCGCTCAGCCATCTCGATACATCGATTGCCGCCGGTGCGGCAGGCGGCCACCACCGAGTTGAAGTCGCCGAGATTCCAGTGCGGGATGCGGCAGTTGTGCAGAATCACCTTCAGAACTTCGGACTGCAGCTCTCCTTTGGCGAAAATCTTGACCGGCGGAATCACGATGCCTTCTTCGAAGATCTGCTCGGAATCGGTGGGCATGCTGCCCGGCACCTTGCCGCCGATATCCGCCATGTGCCCGAACATCGCGGACCAGTTGATCAAGCGGCCGTCTTTGAAAACCGGCATACAGACCAGCCAATCGTTGGCGTGGCTGACGGCGCCTTCGCAGGAATAAGGATCGGAGGTGAGAAAGACGTCGCCCTCTTCGATCGGACCGTCGTACTGTTCCATGAAGCCGCGGACGGGCGAGCCGAATTGTCCGGCGATCAGCTTGCCGTCGCGCGTGGCGATTACGGGAAAGCCGTCGCGCTGGTCGCGGATAATCGGCGACATCGCGGTGCGGAACAAGAGCGCGTCCATCTGTTCGCGCGCGGCGACCATGCCGTTTTCGATCAGATCGAGGGTAATCGGATCGATCGCGACTTTGGCGAAGGGCCTGGCGTTGGGTTCGACAACTGTAGCGGGCATCGGCTTCCTCTACTTTGTGAATTAGACCGGGCGGATCAGCAGATTTCCCAAATCGTCAACCGCGCCGACGTGCTGCGGGAGAATCAAGGTGGTCGCGTCCATTTCGAGCACGATCGCGGGGCCGATTAGTTTATCGCCGGCGCGCAGATTCGGGCGGTCGTAGATGGTGGCGGCGCGCTCGGCGCCGTCGACGAAGATCTGCTCGCTGCCAATAGCCGCGCGGCGCGGGTCGCCGTCGCCGCGTTCGAGCGATTGCGCCTTGACCACCGCGGGCCGGCCTTGCACGACGGCGCGCAAGTTCACCAGTTCGCGCTCGGAGCTGAGCGAGAAGGTGTAGAGCTGCTTGTGCAGCAGATCGAAGCGGCTGGAGAGCGCGGCGAGGCCGCCGTTCTTCAACTCGTCGAGCTCGAGCGGCAGCGTGAGGCCCATGCCCTGGCCGTGGTAGCGGAGATCGACCTCATAGCTGCAGGTCTGCTCTTCGCGCGGGACGTTTTCGGCGATCAGCGCGCGCGCCGCCCTTTGCGTGAGCTCTTCACATACGCCCAATAATTCCTCGCTGCGGAGTTGCGAAAAGGTCCGGATGAAGGTGCGCGAGGCCTCGTCGCGAAGACGCGTGGTGGCGTCGCCGTAAGCGCATAGCACGCCGGGTCCGCGCGGCACGATAACCGGCCATGAGCCGATCAGCCGGGCGAGCGCGTTGGCGTGAAGGGGTCCGGCGCCGCCGAACGCCATCAGCGCGT
>DATJOQ010000479.1:0-2319 GCA_035506935.1 Binataceae bacterium (SeqCode)
ATACAAAAGGGATTTCCAATGCCGCGTATGTTATTCAGGCTTCTGATCTCGATTCCATCGAGGAAATTTCAAACTGAATACATTAACAACAGGCCAATGGTCAACAACAGGCCAATGGTCGCCAGTTCAGCACTTCTTCCTTCTTGGGGCTGGGTCCGGGCTGGAAATTCCAACCGGCAGTCAAAACGTTCGCCTTGTGGACACACACATAGCCGAGGCGTTTTCCGTCTGGACTAAACATCAGGTCCGGTATCGCACGGCGAGAGAAGCGATAGGCATATTCTGCAAAATCTGAATCTGATTTTATGAAAAAGACGATCATTTCCGTAACGGAGGCCGCGCGCAATTTTGCCGATTGCGTGAACCGCGTTCGCTACCAGAACGTGAGCTTCGTCCTGCTCAAAAACGGCACGCCGGTAGCCCGCATTGTTCCGGAGCAGAAGCAGAAGAAAAAGTGTACAGGTCGGGAATTGGCAAAGGCATTAAGGAAGGTGGACTTGTCGGCTAGCGAGGCTAGGGCTTGGCATCGGGATTTGGTGACGGCGCGCAAAGCTCTAAAGCCTCCGAAAGGCAAATGGCGATAATTCTAGATGCCGATGTAATCGTCAAGGGCGAGAAGGGGTAACTTCGACCTCATCGCGTGGCTCGACCTGCAGGCCGGCCAGCAGTTGGAAATCGCCGCCATCACCGTAGACGTACTCTTCTGCTAATCTTTCTCTTCTCCTGAGTAGGCAATTTCTTGAGAAAGCTGCTCTTCATCGCTGTGCTGCTTCCCGTCCTCGGCGGATTCGCGTGGTGGTATTTCCGCGAACCCGACTTCCCCGATTACGGTCCCGCCTTTCGCGAGTACGCCTACGTCTCCAACGGCAAGAGCAACACGGTCAGCGTGATTGATCTGCGCACGTTTGCCCTGTCCAAGACGCTGCGCGTTGGCAGCGAACCCACCGGCCTCGCCGCCAATACCAGGAAGAACGAAATCTACGTGGTCAACGCCGGATCGGCCAACGTCAGCGTGATCGATGCCGAGACCAATACCGTCGTCTCCACCATCGGCGTACACGCGCGGCCTTACTTCATCGACGTTTCCGCGGACGGCAAGCGCGCCTATGTAGCCAACTCAGGGTCAGCCAATGTCAGCGTGATCGATCTCGACAAACGCATCGTGCTGGGCAACGTGCGCGTGGGCGCATCGCCTGGACTGGCGCGGGTTTCGCCCGATGGCGCGACCGTCGTGGTGTCCAACCGCGGCGACAATACGGTCTCCGTGCTCGACGCCAAATCTCTGCGCGTGCGCGCCACGCTCCCGGTTTGCCAGCAGCCGGAGGACATCGCCATCCTGCCCGATTCCAGCAAGGCCTTCGTCTCCTGCTCGGGATCATCGCAGGTCGCGTCGATCCAGCTTAAGACTCCCGCTCACAACGAGGATCATGTGCTCGCGCTCCTCGACGTGGGTCGCACCCCGGTCAGCCTCACCCTCAAGCCCGATGGCGGCGAGATGGTGGTGTGCAACTTCGATTCCGACAGCATTTCGATCGTCGAGACTGGCAACGACGAGGTCGGCAGCAGCCAGGAGATCGGCCACCAGCCTTCGCATAGCGTGGTCACGCTCGACAATTCGCGGCTTTACGTGTCGAACTTCGGATCGAACAGCGTCGCGGTTTACGACATTGATATGGGGCGGCGGCTGACGACTCTGAACGTAGGCAGCCGTCCCGACAGCCTGGCGCTGACGCCCGATCAACATTATTTATTGGTGGCCGACACGGAATCAGGCGATGTCACTATCATTCAGAAGCGGCAGCCCAAACGCACTCTGGAGACCTCGGAGTACTCGCTGCTCACGCTCATCCCGGTCGGCGTGCAGCCCAACGCGATCGTGATCAAGGCATTCAAGCTGAGCAGCCCAAAGAAGTAAACGCGCCGCGCTGACGTTATGCCGGCGACGGTTTTCCGCAAAAACGATCCAGCGCCGCCTTCAAATCCGCGGCGATCGCCGGAGCTTCGCGCGACTCGATGTCGCGGCGGGGCATCATGTAAACCAGCTTGCCGTCGCACAGAATCGCAATCGATGGCGAAGACGGTGGCTGGCCCGCGAAATAACTGCGGGCGCGCTCGGTGGCCTCAACGTCCTGCCCGGCGAAAACCGAGTAGGAATAATCGGGCCGCGCGGCATCTCCGAGCGCCATGCGCACGGCGGGCCGCATGCGTCCCGCAGCACAACCGCAAATCGAATTCACCACCACCAGCGTCGTGCCCGGACGATTCTTCAGCGCCTCATCAACCTCGGAGGCGGTTCGCAATTCCTTGATCCCCAGCCGG
>DATJOQ010000480.1:0-8993 GCA_035506935.1 Binataceae bacterium (SeqCode)
TGGTAAATCGGGCCCTGCGCGTCGCCCGTGTCGCGCCATCCCGTGAACAGGACGGGCGCCATGGTCCAGAAGTTAATCGACTCCACCCCCGTCGCCTTCAAGGTGTATTTGTAACCGGCGGGCGCCCAGAAATGATCGCCCTCGTTCATGTCATATTCGGCCTGATTTCCCTCCGCGTCGGTCACCACCACCTTCAGCTTGCCCTTCATGCAGTAGAACGCTTCATCCCAGCTCACTTCATCCCAGGTGAGATCGTCCATGTCTGCGTCATGGAAGCACAGCCCCTGGCTGTAGAAGCGGGATTCGTCACGATCGCGCGAGATGAAAATTCCGCTCTCCATTCCTTTCACGAATCGCAACCGCGGCATGGCCGCGATCTCTTCGTGAGTCATATGGCGTGGCAGGCGATTCTCACGTCGTGTCACCGACTCTCGAATCGCGGCGCCCTTCGATCTCTCGGGACTGCGCGGACTGTCCATTGCCCGTCTCCTTCAGCGAAATGTCAAAGTGAATAGCCTAACAGGCGTTTTTCGGAAATGCACCAGAGCGCGCTTGGGATGGACAAAAACGATATACGCGGTTCGCGCAATCAAATATATGTTATTCATGCAGCCTTCGGAATTTATTCGCTTTCGCGAGCCAAGACCCTGGATATGACGATGCCCAGCTTTGTCTCCATCGGCATGCTTCCTCTGATACGCTCCTATCCGCTGCACCAGCACGAGTCCTGGGAGTTAGTGCTCTACACTCACGGTCGCGGCGTCGCCACGATAGGTGAACGCGAGATTTCTTTTCATCCGGGCCGGCTGATCTGTATGCCTCCCGGCGTGCCCCACAAAGAGATTTCTGAGCACGGGTATCGCGATATCTACATCCATGCGCACAACGTCGCCGCGAGCGACACGATTCCCGTGGTCGATGATACCGAGGATCGACGGCTCTTTCGTTTGGCGATGATGTTGTACAGCGAAGCGCATCTGAAACCGCCTGGCTGGGAGACCGGAACGCAGGACTTGCTCGACCTGTTTCTATTTTTCGTTCGTCGGGGACAGGCACCCAAAGAAGAGCACGCTCTGGTCGCGCGGCTTAAGATGCTTCTGGTCGAGCACCTGCACGATTCCGATTTTCGCGTGGGCGCGGCGATGCGTGAAATGCCGATGGCGTCCGATCATCTAAGGCGGCTTTTTCGGCAGGTGACAGGCCGCACACCTTTGGATTATCTGTCGGAGCTGCGGGTAGCCGAAGCCAAGCGATTGTTGAAAGTCGGTGGTCTCGGCGTCAAACAAGTCGCGGCGCGCGTCGGGATTCCTGATCCGTATTACTTCTCGCGCGTTTTCATGAAGGTCACCGGCCGCAGGCCAAGCGCGTATTTGAGGACCGGGAGTCCGGAGCGGGACGCGCCCCTGTGAAAAACACGGCGAGTCCACAGCGCTCCGCGCTGCAGCTCGCCGCTTTCTACATAATGGGAATTCTTACTTAATTCCTTGAAGCGGCATTGGCCGCGTCTCTGTAGTACCGAATTAAAATCGGTCCTATTGCGTGGTCAATCGATTCTCTACCGCGCGCACTCCCGGCTGAGTTGCCGCAATCTGCCCGGCACGCTTTGCGTCTTCCGGCGACTTCAAGACTCCGATCAATAGAATCTTGCCGTGATCGGCATCGACTACGATTGGCGAATCCGCCGCGACTCCGCTGTTAGCCAATGCCGATTTAACTTCCGTCTCGAGCAGCGCGTCGTTGGCGCGTTCCGTAGGAGAGTTATAGTGATGATGGCTCTCCACGCTCGCGCTTGAGTTTTCGCTGTTAAGTTCGGATGTTGTGGATGCGTCCTGGGCCCGAACCGCGATGGCGCAGAGGCAAAACGCTGCCGCCATCGCGGTTACGAAACCCGGCTTGAAAGCACCTGCGGCTAAACGCAGTTTATACATACGGCACTCAATCCCTATGCAACCTTATTGATAGCTCGGCGCGACCGTCGTGGATTCGCTGCTGTGTCGGCTGCTGCTGGTCGTGGTACCGCCGTCGTTAGAAGTCGTCGACTCGGTAGTCTTGTTGGTGGTGGTGCTATAAGTCGTCGACGGTGGCGGCGGAGGCGGTGCTACCTGGACGACCGGGGGAGCTTGGACCACCACCTGCGGAGGCGGCGCGGGAACGTACTCCGTGGTGGTCGTCTTGGTGGTCTCTTTGGTTGTGCCACAAGCAACGATGAAGATCGTGGCGGCTACACTTAGCGTGGTAATCGCATATCTTTTGATATCCATTCGCGTTTCCTCTTTCATAGGTAGTTTTTACCTATTTCTAATCGAATACTTTTTTGAACCAACGTCTTTCGAGCGTCGAAACTCCTTTACCAGCGCGCTGAACTGAGTGTTACGCAAATGCCGGGCCAGCAGGACTACGAGCCTAGCGGGCGCTGCCGGAGCGAAGAATCTACGCGAAGCGATTCCGTGTATTTCCGCAATACTAAGTTCTTGACTAAGGGCGTAAAATCAGATGCGGAGCCAATAGTCTCTCCGCGCAAGCTGTATGAGTCTGAGTAGCTATTGAAATTATATCGCGCGGCTGTGAAACGACGCCGCGACGTTTCAGGGAAGGCGGGCGAAGCGCTCCATCAACAACGAAAAAAATCCCTCGACGTCCACGTCATAAAGGACGTGCACATTGGGCGGAAGGTCGGTTGCCTGCCACCAATCGGCTACGGTTGCTCCGCGCGTCAACTGACTGCCAGTCTCTACCCTGACGTTCACCATCTTGCCCTTGAACAGTTCGGGCCGCACCAGGTAGGCGACGGGGCAAGGATCGTAAACCGGCGTGCCGCTCTCCTTGAACCGTGAGAGTTCGAGCCTGCGGGGGAAATCCAGCAGACCCGCGACCGCCTTTCCGGCCTTGTTGCCGATTCCAGCGAACGCGGCCAGCCGCTTCGGGCTGGCCAATACAAGATGCGTCACGTCGAGCGGCGCCATGGTGATTGCGGCGCCGCTTTTCAGCACGATATCCGCCGCTTCAGGATCTGTGTAGACGTTGTACTCGGCGGCTGGAGTTATGTTGCCGATTTCCAGGCACGCGCCACCCATCAACACAACCTCGCGAAGACGCTTCGCGATGCGCGGCTCCTTGACCATCGCGGTCGCGATGTCGGTGAGCGGCCCGATGTGACAAAGCGTGATCGTTCCGGGCTCCGATGACATCACGGTGTCGATGATGAAGTCGATGCCAGGTTTTTTTTCGAGTTGCTTGTTGGGCTCAGGCAACACGCATCCGTCGAGCCCGGTCGGTCCGTGAACGTGCTCTGAAGTGACGAGTTCTCGCGCTAACGGGCGCTCGGAACCCGCATAGACCGGAACGTCCGAGCGTCCCGATAGCTCGACGATACGCAGTGCGTTGCGCGCGGTGTAGTTGACCGACACGTTGCCCGCGACTGCGACGATGCCGATTACGTCGATTTCCGGTGAGGCGAGCGCCAGCAGAATCGCGACCGCGTCGTCCCGGCCGGGATCGGTGTCGATGATAACCTTGCGCATGATCCGCAAGCGCCGTTACGAAAAGGTTCGCAACGCTGTCCAGCTAGAACAAGCCTGCGCGTGCGTGAGCGTCGAACGCGGTGCGCCGGCCGAGCGCGATCATTGAGACGGTACGGCGCGCGTCTGAACCGCGCGGGCGGCATCTTCGTCAGGAGCAACCTCGCTGTGACAAGCATGGCGGCCGTCTACCACGGGCAACGTCGCTGCGCGCTTGGCGAGCAGCTCAAGCCCTTCTTTCCCCACGCCCGGGCTTCGCTGCACGCGGCGATCGGGTTGGAAGTTGGCGTCCTTGCCGCTGGCAAACTCCTGGATCTCTTTCGAGATGCGCATGCTGCACCAATCGTGGCCGCACATCGCGCAGAAATCGGTATCGACGTCGAGGTCTTCGTCGTGCAGAGCGCGCGCGGTTTCGCCGTCGAACGCGAGCTCGAATTGCTTGCGCCAGTTGAGCGCGGCGCGTGCTCGCGAAAGATCGTCGTCCCACTGCCGCGCGCCCGCAACTCCGCGCGCCACGTCGCCGGCGTGAGCGGCGATGCGATAGGCGATACAGCCCTGCCGCACGTCGTCGGCCTTGGGCAATCCAACGTGCTCTTTCGGCGTGACGTAACAGAGCATCGCCGCCCCGTTGCGCGCCGCTTCGGTTGCGCCGATCGCGCTGGTCACGTGGTCGTAGCCCGGAAAGGCGTCGGTCACCAGCGGTCCGAGCACATAATACGGTGCGTCGTCACAGACTTCCTGCTCGAGCTTCATGTTGAAGCCGACCTTGTCGAGCGGTACGTGGCCCGGCCCCTCAACCATCGCCTGCACGCCCGCATCCCGCGCGCGCTGCACCAGCTCGCCCATCGTTCGAAGCTCGGCGATTTGCGCGTCGTCACAGGCGTCCGCGAGGCATCCGGGACGCAGCCCGTCGCCGAGCGAGTAAGTGACGTCGTACTCACGCATGATCGCGGAGATTTCGTCGAACAGCTCGTACATCGGGTTCTCGCGTCCGTGATGGATCATCCATTTCGCGAGGAGCGATCCACCACGCGATACGATTCCCGTCACGCGCCCGCGCACCAGCGAGAGATGGCCGCGCAAAATGCCGGCGTGAATCGTGAAATAGTCGACTCCCTGGCGCGCCTGACGCTCAATCTCGCGCAGGATATCGTCGTAGGAGAGATCTTCGAGACGCCGACCGAAGATCATCGCGTAGATCGGCACGGTGCCAATCGGGATGGTTGAATGATCGATCAGCGCCTGGCGGGTCTCGGCGAGAGTGCCGCCGGTCGAAAGATCCATCAGGGTGTCGGCGCCGTAGCGCTGCGCGAAGCGGAGCTTCTCGACTTCCTCATCGAGCGAGCTCGCCACTGGCGAGGCGCCGATATTGGCGTTCACCTTGGTGGTGATCATGCGCCCGATACCCATCGGATCGAGGCGCTTCGGTGCGCACTCGCCACGCATCCATCCGGCCTCGGCGATTTCTCGCTCGCGCTGCGGCACAGTCTGATTTACCCACAGACTCGCGTCAGCTCTTGCTCCCGGATGACCGGCTGTGGCGGTCGCGTACTCGCGCGGCATCGCCGATCCATTGGTCGCTGGCGGATTGCCGCCACTGCCTGCCAGATGACGCTTGTTGGCGGGAATCACCAGGCGGCCGCGCGCGACTTCGTCGCGGATGAACTCGGGCTGCACGTTCTCGCGCACCGCAACCCGGCGCATCTCGGGGGTGAGGATCCCATGCCGCGCGGATTCAAGCTGCGTAAAATTGTCGGGCATCGATCGATCCTCCTATCGCGGATTGAATCCCATCCAATTCTGATAGTCAACTTTGTGGCGCGCGCGAGGGCCGCGAACGGCCCTCGCCTATCTAACTGAAGTTCGAACCAAAACGATCTGTCGTTATGGTCAATAACGATTTCAGTTCTTCGCGATATTTACAACCTGGATCTCGGTGAAGCCCAGCAGACCCCACGGTCCATTCTCGACGCCGATACCGGACCACTTTGCACCGCCGAACGGCAGATTCGGCGCGATCGCGAGATGCTGATTGATCCAGGCGCTGCCGCATTCGAGCTGGCCCGCAACTTCGGCTGCCTTGTTCGGATCGCTCGACCATACCGAACCGGAGAGACCGTAGTTGGTTCCGTTCGCGCGCTTTACCGCATCGTCGACGTCCTTGTAGGACATCACTGGAAGCGCGGGGCCGAACTGTTCTTCGTCGACCAGCCGCACGCCGTCGCTGATCTCGGAAACGATCGTCGGCTTGTAGAAGTAGCCCTCCGATCCGAGCTGGCCTCCGCCGGTCATGATCTTCGCACCGTGTTTCCTGGCGTCTTCCACCAACTCCGACACGCGCTCGAACTGCGGTTTGTTGTTCAGGGGTCCGATCTGCGTGCCTTCATGCATGCCGTCGCCGACCCTGACCGACTTCGCGATCTCGGTAAGATTCTCGACCACGGCCTTGTACTGACTCTCGTGCGCGTAGACGCGTTTGATCGCGCTACAGATCTGACCGTTGTTCTCGAACGCGCCCCAGAAGACCTTTTCCGCGACAGTCTTGGGATTGACGTCAGGAAGCAGGATCGCGGCGTCGTTGCCGCCGAGCTCGAGCGTGATCCGCTTGAGGTCGGGCGCGGCCGATGATGCGACCTTCTTGCCGGTTGCGACCGAGCCGGTGAACGACACCTTGCGGGGAACCGGATGACTCGTCATCCACGAGCCGAGCTCGTTGCCGCCGCTGATCGTGTTGACCACGCCTGCCGGTATCACTTCGCGCAGCATCTCACCGAGCATCAGGGTCGTGATTGGAGTGAACGGCGAGGGCTTGAGCACCACGGTGTTGCCCGCAAGAAGGGACGGCGCGATTTTCCACACCGCCAGCAACAACGGATAGTTCCACGGCGTGATTGCGGCCACCACGCCCAGCGGCCGGCGTCGAATTTCAATCCTCGCCGAGCTGTCGTCCTGAACTACCTCGACCGGCAAATCAAGACCAGCCGTGTATTTGAACCATATGGCGGCTCCAAAGATTTCCTCCTTCGCTTTGGCCAGCGGCTTACCCTGCTCCTGGGTCAGGGCGGCAGCGAGGTCGCCGTTATCTTTCTGTAGACGCGCAGCGCAGGCGAGAAGCACCTCTTTGCGCTTCTTGATGTCCTTGCTCCAAGCCGGATAGGCGCGCGCGGCAGCGGCCATCGCCTCATCCATCTGCGCCTTGCTGCACTCGGGCACCTGGGCGAAGACCTTTCCGGTCGCGGGATTGATAACTCCGGCGGTTTGGGCGCCCTTCACCGCCTTGCCGTCGATAGTCATGGTGTACTCGGCCATGCGATCTCTCTCCTTATTTAAGTCTAATAGAAAGGTTTCTATTCATAATAGGCGCCACCGTTTGCTCGTGACAAGGCCCACTTAACCCTTCCGGCGTGCGCGGTCAAGCCTCTGCAGAAGATCGCTGTGCGAGAACGCTGCACCAGAAAAGCCTCCTTTACGGCGATAAACCCTACTGTCCTGTCGTCACCCGGTCGAAGTCCGGGATTAGTCGCGCTCTTGACCTGTAACAGTAGAAACGTTAATGGCTATTTTGTACAAAAACCTCGGCCACAGTTGCTCCGATATACCTGTAGAATCGTTTCTCAGGAGAAAAAGGAATGGGCCTGCACAATATCATCCTTAATGTCGACAACTATAAGCACTGCCATTACCCACTCTACCCGCCCGGCACCGAATACGTCTCGAGTTACATCGAATCGCGCGGCGGAGAGTTCGAGTGCACGATGTTCGTCGGGCTTCAGGCGTTCATCAGAGAATACCTGATGCACCCCATTACGCTCGAGGATATCGACGAGGCCGAGTTCGTCACCCGCGAGCAGGGGATGCACTTCAACCGCTACAACTGGCTGGGCGTGCTCAACGAACATGACGGATTTCTTCCGGTCGAGATCGAGGCAGTGCCCGAGGGTACCGTACTGCCGTCACGCAACGTGCTGGTCCAGCTCATCAATACCGACCCGAAATACTTCTGGGTCACGAGCTTCTTCGAAACCTGCCTGCTGCGCGCGGTCTGGTACCCGACCACCATCGGCACGCTTAGCTGGCTCAGCAAGCAGATCATCCGCGAGGCGCTCGAGCGCACCTCCGACAATCCCCAGGTGTTGCGGCACATGCTGCATGACTACGGCGCGCGCGGCGTGTCGTCCCAGCAATCGGCTGCGCTCGGAGGCCTGGCCCATCTGGTGAACTTCAGCCAGAGCGACACGGTTCCGGGTATTCTCGCCGCGAAGCGATGGTACAACGCGGGCAAGGTTTCGAATTCGGGTCCCAATTCCGAACATGCCGGCTTCTGCGCCTGGGGCCGCGAGGGCGAGGCCGCCGCGATGCGTAACATGCTCAAGACCTACGCCTCGCAGGGCTGTGCGCTGCTCCTCACCGACAGCTACGACCACGAGCATGCGGTCAAAAACATCATCGGTAAGGAACTGAAAGAGGACATCAAGAATTTCCCGGGCCTGGTCGGTATCCGGCCGGACTCGGGCGACATCGTTCAGGTTACATCCGAGACCACCGAATGGCTGATGGACGCTTTCGGCTACACCGTCAACAGCAAAGGCTTCAAGGTTTTGCCGCCCTATGTGCGTGTAGTCCAGGGCGACGGAGTGACCTTCTACAGCCTGCCGAAGGTATTCGTGGAGATGCAGCGGCGCGGGCTTTCGTGCGAGAACGCGGTATTCGGTATGGGCGGCGGTCTGCTGCAACATCATAACCGCGACACCATGAACTTTGGCCAGAAGGCGAGCGCCGTCCGCGTGAACGGCGAATGGCGCGACATCTACAAGTCGCCCACCGGCGCCGCGTTCAAAGTTTCGAAGAAGGGACGGCTCGCGTTGCGCGCGGCGAATGGGACGTTCGAGACCGTGCCGCGCGATTCGATCCCGGCCGAAGAGAACGTGCTGGTGCCGGTCTTCCGCAACGGCAAGCTGCTCAAGAAGTGGGATTTTACCGAGCTTATCGAGCGCAGCGAGCGCAAGTACCCCGAATGGTACTACGCCGATCTGATCGCGGAGTTGAGGGCCGGCGATAACCCGCGGCTCGCCAGCGTTGGAAGGTAAAAAAAAGCCGCGCCCGACAATCAGCAAGATCGATGAGCAAGCTTCATATCTTCGACATGGACGGAACCCTGCTCAAAGGTTCCGCCTGTCTGGAATTGTCACGGCAGATGGGAAAGTTCGAGATCGTCAACGCGCTGGAAGAGCGATGGAGCCGCGGCGAGCTCAGCCACATGGCCTACTGGGAGGCATGCTTGCCGCTGTGGGAAGGGATGGACGAAACCGTAATCGACAGGACGTTCGCCTCAACCTCGTGGATTAGCGGCATCGAGGAAGTATGGGCTGATATCGCCGACCGCGGAGAGCATAGCGCCGTAATCACCCAGTCGCCGCAGTTTTTCGTCGATCGGCTGCGCGCCTGGGGCGTGGGAACAGCGCGCGGAGCCGTGGT
>DATJOQ010000481.1:0-5933 GCA_035506935.1 Binataceae bacterium (SeqCode)
TGTCCTTCTGCTCCGGCGTCGCCGGTACGTCGATACGCTGGTAAACCGGAGCGCCCAGCTCGCGCGTGATTTCGTTGTAGTGCTCGCCCGGGTCGCGGCCGGTGCGCGCCATGATTTCCGCCGCGAGCAGACCCATGATGATCCCGTCTTTGTCGGTGGTCCATACGCCGCCGTCAATGCGCAGCATCGACGCGCCCGCGCTTTCTTCGCCGCCGAATCCGAACGATCCGTCGATCAGCCCTTCAACGAACCATTTGAATCCAACCGGCACTTCGACCAGTCGCCGTTTAAGACGCGCCGTCACCCGATCGATAATGCTGCTGGTCACCACGGTCTTGCCGACCGCCGCATCCTTGCGCCATCGATCGCGCTGGCTGAAGAGATACGACACTGCGACCGCCAGATAGTGATTCGGATTCATCAATCCGGCGCTCCTCGTGACGATACCGTGCCGGTCGTGATCGGTGTCGTTCGCGAAAGCGATATCGAAACGATTGCGCAACTCGACCAGCCCGGCCATTGCGTACGGCGACGAGCAGTCCATGCGAATCTTGCCGTCCCAATCGACGCGCATGAATCGGAAGGTCGGATCGACCGCCGGATTCACCACGTCGATCGCGATTCCGTAGCGCTCCACGAACGGCCCCCAGTAGTGCACGCCGGCGCCGCCCAGCGGATCGACGCCAATCTTGAGCTTGGCGCCGCGCAAGGCGTCGAGGTCGATCACCTGTCCCAGGTCGCCGACGTACGAGTCGATGTAATCGTGGAGATGAGTGGTTGAGGCCTTGAGCGCGCTGGTGAACGGAATGCGCTCGACGCCGCGCAAGTCCTTGGCGATGAGCTCGTTGGATTTTTTCTCGATCCAGCCGGTTACGTCGGTATCCGCCGGACCGCCGTGGGGCGGGTTGTACTTGAAGCCACCGTCTTCGGGCGGATTGTGCGACGGAGTTATCACGATACCGTCTGCCAGCCCGTTCTTGCGCCCGCGGTTGTAGGTGAGAATCGCGTGCGATACCACCGGCGTCGGCGTGTAACCGCGATCGCGATCGATCATCACCTCGACGCCGTTGGCCGCTAGCACCTCGAGCGCGCTGGCAAAAGCCGGCTCCGACAACGCGTGTGTGTCCATCCCGAGGTAAAGCGGCCCGTCGATTCCCTGACCCTTTCGGTACAGGCAAATCGCCTGGCTGATTGCGAGGATGTGCGCCTCGTTGAACGCAACGTCGAAGGCGGAGCCGCGATGACCCGAGGTGCCGAAAGCCACCCGCTGTGCCGCTATCGATGGGTCCGGGCGCCCAGCGTAATAGGCCGTTACCAACCTCGGAACGTTTACCAGCATCGAGGGCTCGGCCGGCTTTCCCGCAAACGGATTTACTTCCATGGCACTCACCACATTTTCGGCACTGAATGAAAGTTGTCGCACAACGCATCGCAAGCCACGCGCGTGAACCGATGCTTAATCATCGTAAGGCCATTTCCAATTGGTGACCTCAGGTTTATCGATTCCGTGTTCCGACGCGTAAGCGCGGCTATCGTAAATCTGATCGGTCAAGCGGTCCTTCAGATGCGCGCCGATCACATGAAGCTTCGGCACGCGATCGATCACGTCGATAGCCAGGTTATACCGATCGACCTGGTTGCTGATCGCGAGTCCCAGCGGCGTGTCGATGCTGCCCAGCTCCTTGTAGCCGCGCACGTGCAAGTTATCGTGATTGGTCCGGCGATAGGCAAGCTTGTGAATCAGCCATGGGTAGCCGTGGAAGTTCAGGATAACAGGCTTGTCGGTGGTAAACAGGCTATCGAAATCGCGATCGCTGAGGCCGTGCGGATGCTCGCTTTGAGGCATCAGCTTGAACAAATCCACGATATTGACGAAGCGGATTTTCAGATTGGGAAATTCCTCGCGCAGTATCGCGACTGCCGCCAGCGCCTCGATCGTCGCCACTTCTCCCGCGCTCGCCATCACCACGTCCGGCTCGCTGCCCTTGTCGTTGCTGGCCCACGACCACAGTCCGATACCCTTGCTGCAGTGAGCAATGGCTTCGTCCATATTGAGGAACTGCAGATGACGCTGCTTGTCGGCTACGATCACGTTGATGTAGTCGGTGCTGCGCAGGCAATGATCCGCGACGCTCAGCAGGCAGTTCGCGTCCGGCGGCAGATAGATTCGCGTAACCGTGGCACTTTTATTCGTGACCACATCGATGAATCCGGGGTCCTGATGGGTAAATCCGTTGTGGTCCTGCCGCCACACGGTGGAACTGATCAAAATGTTGAGTGATGAAATCGGCGCGCGCCAGGAAACCTCCAGGCGCGCTTTCTCCAGCCACTTGGCGTGCTGATTCACCATCGAGTCGACGACATGTGCAAACGCTTCGTAGGTGTTGAACAGCACGTGACGGCCGGTCAGCACGTAGCCCTCCATCCAACCCTCGAGTGTGTGCTCGCTCAGCATCTCCATCACCCGGCCGTCGGGTGAGAGCTCGCCGCCGTCGGCATCTTCCGGCTTTAGCTCCTCGAGCCAGGTTTTTCGCGACACTTCGTAAATCGACTGGAGCCGATTGGAGGAGGTCTCGTCCGGCCCGAAGACGCGGAAATTGGTCATGTTGGCGCGCATGATGTCGCGCAGGAATAGCCCAAGCGTCTGAGTGTTGAAGTTATCGGATTGCCCGTGCTTGATCACTTCCACCGCGTAGTCGCGGAAATCCGGCATCCGCAGCGGCTTGCGCAAGCGGCCGCCGTTCGCGTGCGGATTCGCGCTGATACGCCGATGGCCGTGAGGCGCCAGCGCGCGCAGTTCGGGAATCAAAGTGCCATTCTGATCAAACAGATCGTGCGGCCGGTAACTCAACATCCACTTCTCGAGCACTTTGAGATGTTCCGCATTCGACGGGACATCAGTTATCGGCACCTGATGGGCCCGCCAAAAGCCCTCGATATGATGGCCGTCGATTTCCTTCGGGGCGGTCCATCCTTTAAGAGTGCGCAGGATGATCATCGGCCATCGCGGACGCTGTGGCACGGTGCTTCGCCGCGCCTGCTCCTGAATCGATTGGATCTCGGCGATGCATCCCTGCAGGGTCGACGCCATCTGCTGATGCATGACCGGAGGATCGCTGCCTTCAACCACGTAAGGTTTGTAGCCATAGCCAACGAAGAGGCTTTCGAGTTCTTCCGCCGGCAAGCGTGCCAGAATCGTAGGATTCGCGATCTTATATCCATTGAGATGCAGGATCGGCAGCACTGCTCCGTCGCGCGCCGGATTCAGGAATTTGTTGGAATGCCACGAAGTCGCGAGCGGCCCGGTCTCCGCCTCGCCGTCGCCGACCACGCACGCCACCAGCAGATCAGGATTATCGAATGCGGCGCCGAAGGCGTGCGAGAGGCTGTAGCCGAGCTCGCCGCCTTCGTGAATCGAGCCCGGCGTCTCGGGCGTGCAGTGGCTGCCGATCCCTCCGGGGAACGAAAACAGGCGGAAAAATTTCTTCATGCCCTCTTCGTCCTGGCTGCGATCGGGATAGACCTCGGAATAGACCCCCTCGAGGTAGCTGTTCGACAACACCGCCGGCGCGCCATGACCCGGGCCGGAGATATAAAGGACGTTCAGATCAAGTTCCTTGATCAGCCGGTTGAGATGCACCCATACGAACGTCTGGCCTGGATCCGATCCCCAATGGCCCAGCAGTCGCTGCTTGATGTGCTCGGGTTTGAGAGGCCGCCTGAGAAGGGGATTGTCCCGCAGGTAAAGCATCCCCACACACAGATAGTTACAGGCCCGCCAATATGCGTCGATCTGCTCGATTTCTCTGTTTGAAAGGTTGCCCGCCATCGAAATTTCCTCAGAGTAGATCTTCCAGCTCTCGCTTTCGAAAATTTTCAGCTTTACGCGATGGGCTACGCCACCGGCGAAGCGATTCGTATCAGTAAGCTACAGAGTAAAGGTCGCGCAGGTCGCCGCTCTAGTTGCGTAATTCCAGTTTAATCGTATGTGCGACTTGGTTTTGCTTCGCAGCAGACTAAATCGCGGTATCTACGATGCTGCTAGTGCTTCGCATTGATGCCGATTCTATCGCAGCGGCCAATTGCCGGCACGGATTTGTTCAGCAAAATTCGGTGCTGCTGCGAACGAAAGGATGCGTTCCTCGAATGGGATGCTCCGCTATCGCCCGACGCAGTTCAAGCGCTGCGACGCTACAAATTATGAAATTTAGCTTTCAGCGCTCGCGCCAGGCGCTATAAAACCCAAAGCGAAACCGCCGTGTCGCGGGCGTTTCGGTCTTATTGCAAATCGATGAAATGCGAGGGGCTGAATCAAATCAGCGTTCAGCGCGAAGCCGGCCGCGCAGCAATGCGCAGGGGAGTGGGCATCGTCGCATGGATGGGTCGCCGCGAAGACCGTCCGCTGTTCGTGCGGCGAGCCGCCGCAGAGTTCGAATCCTGTCGGCTGTCGTACCTGACATGAATATGCGAGCGGATCCGGGCCCGGCGCCTCGATCGCAGATAGATCGGAATCAGCAAAAACAGAGCTATCTCGGACGCTATTAGAAGAATCACGCCGAGCTAGATCAGCAAGGCGCGTGCCTTTGAAAAATCCTTGTGAAATAAGGGCGAAGCGTGGTCAGGCGGGCCAGAAGATTTCAGATTGAAAATCGACTTCATTTCATTTTGAAAATCGAGAACGCGCACGACGCTGTCATCAGCCATCCGAGTTTTGCGGCGGCACGCAGGATATGAAAGGGTCGAAGCCCACGCTCGGGCGGGAGGGCAGCTAATGTCAACGACGCTCAGCTCCGAACAAAAAGACTTGCAGGCACGCGCGCGTGCGCTCGCCGATAACGAGTTTCGGGTGCGGGCGGCTGAGATTGATCGGACCGAGCAATATCCGATTGCGAATGTCCAGTCATTGGTGCGTGAGCGCCTGATGGGGCTGACCATCGCGCCCGAGTTCGGCGGCGGCGGGCGGCCGCTAATCGACGCGATACTCGTAATCGAACAGATCGCCAGGGTCTGCGGCACAACTGCACGAATCGTGGTCGAGGGCAACGCCGGCGCGGTCAGCGCGATCGGCCGTCTCGGCAGCGAGGCGCAAAAGAAAAGGTATCTCCCCTGGGTGAGCGCAGGCGAAAAGCCCGCTATCGCGATCACCGAGAAAGAGGCGGGTTCGGCCGCGACACAGATGCGCACCAGCGCTCGGCGCGAGGGCGACGTCTGGATCGTGGACGGCGGCAAGTGCTGGATTACGGGAGCGGGCAGCTCGCGTCTGTACCTGGTGTTCGCACGCTTCGACGACAAGCCGGGCGCGGGCGGAATCGGGGCGCTGATGATCGAGCGCGATGCGCCGGGATTTCGCATTGGGCGGCGCGAACCGGCGATGGGTTTGCGCGGCCTGCCCGAGGGCGAACTGATTTTCGAACGATGCCGAGTGCCGAGCGAGAACGTGCTGGTCGGTGCGGGCGGATTCAAGACGTTGATGTCGGCGTACAATTGTCAGCGCGTCGGCGCCGCGACGGTGGCGATGGGTATCGCGCAGGGCGCATTCGAGGAAGCGGTTCGATTCGCGCAAGAGCGGCGTCAATTCGATCGGCCGATCGCCGGTTTTCAAGGCCTGCGCTGGATGTTCGCCGACATGGCAGTGCAATTGGAGGCCGCGCGCCTGCTGATCTACCGCGCTGCGACAAACGCGGGACACGGCTTTCCGGATCGCCAGGAGGCGGCGCTGGCCAAGCTTTTCGCCGCCGAAAGCGCGATCGTGATTACCAACAACGCGTTGCAGATTTTCGGTGCGCGCGGCTACTCGCGAGACCTACCGATGGAGCGGATGGTGCGCGACGCGCGCATGTTCACGATCGGGGGAGGGACGGCGCAGATTATGCGCAATATAATCGCCGCCGAAATATTGGGTCCCGAGAGCGGCGAGTGATCGTGCTCAGGTG
>DATJOQ010000482.1:0-10372 GCA_035506935.1 Binataceae bacterium (SeqCode)
CTCCGGAAAGTAACGATAAAAGACGTTGGCCTGCCCCATCATCGGCCCGATTCCGGCCATCTGGAACATCAGCCATTGCGTGACGCGTGACTCGCCTTTTTCGTCCTTGGGCATGAGCTTGCCAGTTTTGTGCGCGAGATACAGCAGGATCGCGCCGGTCTCGAACACCGCGAAGTCGTCGTTACCGCGATCGACGATAACCGGGATCCGTCCGTTGGGATTCAGGCGCAGAAACTCGGGTTTCTTCTGATCGCCTTTGCCCAGACTGATAGGATGAACGTTGTAGGGCATGCCCACTTCTTCCAGGAACGTCGATACCTTCCAGCCGTTGGGCGTTGAGGCAGTATACAAATCAATTTGTGCAGCACTCATAGTGGATTCTCCTGCGGAAACTCTTGGCGGACCTCTCGACCATAGTCATTCTGGAACGAACGGTCAAGAAACGTCGGGGCTTCGGTTTGCTAATATCTCGTGACGATCTCGCGACCGAACTCCTGGATCAGTTCGCGTCCGTCGCCGCCGACAAATAGATACCGATGTTTTGTGACGTCAGTTCCGGCGCGCGAAGTCGCCCGGCCTTGATGATTTTACTGCTGGGCTTGAGCGGCCTGCGAGTTGAGATCGTCAGTGAGACTGGTCGAGCTCGTGTACACGACCTTGACGTCGACCGTCATCACTTGATTCGCGTGGTTGCTGCGGTAGGTCCCTTTCAACGGCGGCACGTCGGCGTAGTCGCGCCCGATTGCAACCTTTATGTGGCGCTCATCGGTGCGGTAGCGAAGGGTGGGATCGAAGCCGGTCCATCCGGCGTGCGGCAACCAGGCTTCGAGCCATGCATGGCTCGCCTGTTCGCCCAGATCCGTACTTCCCTTGTTGGGAGCAAGAAACCCCGAAATGTAGCGAGCAGGCACTCCGGCCAGCCGCAGAAATCCGATCGTCAGATGCGCGAAATCCTGGCACACGCCGCTGCCGCTTTTCAGAATATCGTCGAGATTAGAGTGAACGTTAGTCCTGGCCTTCTGGTAATCGAACTGATCGCGCACCCATTGCACCATCCGCATCACATAGGCGGCGACGTCCTCGCTATCCCCCGGCCGTGCTTGCCAGAAAAGTTTTTGCAGGCGCTCGCTGAACGGAATGTAATGGCTCGGATTCAAGAACTCGCAATAGTCTCGAATATGCGCGGCGTCCTCGGCCAGGAAGGTTCGAAACGTCACTTCCGGATAAGTATTCGACACTTGTTCGTCGCGCTCGATCAGAGCTTGCGAAACGATCGTCAGCTCGCGATGGGGAGCGCTGACCGAAACTGAATGCGCGTTGTTGCCGAAGAAATCGCGATACGGCAGTACGGCAGCAGGCTGGTCAATGCTCAGGTCGTATTCGACGCATCGCTGACCCTCGGCATCAAGCGGCCGCAGCCGCAGCTCGTTGTGAGAATCCCGAGCCTCCTGCCCGTACGCAAACCGCGTCGCATGCCTTATTCGCACCAGCATCGAGGCTAGTCTACTCGAGCGACATATAGCGGTCGAATACCTGTTCGCCGATACGAGCGCACATGTTCTCGATCCGGATAAGAAATTCGTGCAGGCCGTCCAGGATGGTCTGTTCGGCCGTACCATTGCGCAGCATCGCCAGCAGATCGGCGCACGGCGATGTTTCACACACTGCCTGCTCTTCTTCCTGACCGATCCGCGCTAACACATGCGCTAGCCGCTCGATACAAAATCGCATCGAACGCGGGAAGGCCGGATCAAAAACCAGGATCTCGACCACCCGGTTGACTCGAATCGCATGGCCGTAGACCTTGCGGAAGGCCTCGAACGCAGACGCGCTTCTCAGCACCGCCGCCCACTGACGCATGTCCGCCGGACCGCCGATATCCTCGAGCTTGGGCAGCAGATAGTGGTACTTCACGTCGAGCAAGCGCGACACGTTGTCGGGCCGCTCGAGCATCGTGCCGATTTCCATCAGATCGTAGGCCAAGTCGCGCGGCATCGTGTTATCGATGATCCCTTCGATTGTGTAGAAGTCGCGCTGCAGGTCGGCAAAGAAGGATGATACGCCCGAGGCCGCCAGCGACTGTGCGGACCATTCCGGACACTCCAGGTAGAGTCGATTTACCGCGACCCACAGCTCCGAGGAAATCAGATGGCGCAGCGGACTGAGATTGTTGCGCACCGCCTCAATACAACTCCGGATAGAGGACGGGTTCTGCTTCTCGAATACAAAGAACTCGATTATCGCGGCCTCGGTGACCTTTTCATGCAGCGAGGCAAACAGTTCCTGCTCGGCGGTAATCTGAAGCAGCGGACCCCACGGCTCGGGATGTCGAGGAGGGACCTCGAGCAGCAGATTGTAATTGACGTCCACCAGGCGCGCACGCCATTGCGCACGCTCGAGATAGCGCGCCGCCCAGTACAATGAACCCGCAATTCGCCGCAGCACTACGCTTCCAGCACCCAGGTGTCCTTGCTGCCGCCGCCTTGCGAGGAGTTGACGATCATCGAGCCTTCGCGCAGCGCGACCCGCGTCAGCCCGCCGGCCAGCACGCGCGGTTTTTCGCCGAGCAGCACGAAGGGCCGCAAATCGACGTGGCGCGGCACCAGCGAGGCCTTGCCGGCTTCGATACGGCCGTTGAGCGTCGGATGCACCGAAAGCGGAAACACTGGCTGTGCGATGAACTCGGCCGGATTCGCCTCGATAGCCTCGCGCGCGTGCGCGAGTTGCTCATCGGTCGCGCGCGGACCGATCACGACACCGTAGCCGCCTGACGCACCGGTCGGTTTCACCACGTAGCGATCCAGGTCGCGCAGCACTATCGCTCTGACCTCCGGATCGCGCAGCAGGTAAGTCTCTACAATTGGTAGCAACGGCTCTTCACCCAGATAGTATTTCACCATCGCCGGCGTATAAGCATATACCGCCTTATCGTCGGCGACGCCCGTTCCGATCGCGTTGGCCAGGGTCGCGTTGCCCGCACGCAGCACGGCGGTAAGTCCGGCTACTCCAAGCAGCGAATCGGGCCGAAACACGACCGGGTCGAGAAAATCGTCGTCGATCCGGCGATACAATACATGAATTCGTTTGAGGCCTCGAACCGTTCTCATGAACAGTTTCTGATCGACGCACACCAGGTCGCGTCCTTCGACCAGTTCGACTCCCATCTGCTGCGACAGGAAGACATGTTCGAAAAATGCCGAATTGAACGGACCGGGGGTAAGCAACGCGACGGTCGGATTCGAGATACCGCCGGGCGCGATTTCGCGAAGACTGGCCAGCAGATACGCCGGATAATTCTCGACGCTCTTCACCCGCAGCGCGCGAATCAGCTCGGGCAGCAGGCGCGTCATCATGCGCCGATTCTCGATAACATAAGACACGCCCGATGGCGTGCGCAGGTTGTCCTCCAGCACGTGAAAGCGCCCGTCGGCACCGCGCACCAAATCGATTCCCGCTACCGTGATATACACGCCACCCGGTGGCTGGATACCCGCCGCGGCGTGTCGGAACTGCGTCGAACCGATCACCAGGTCGCGCGGAACCACTCCGTCTTTGAGGATTTGCGCTTCGTCGTAGATGTCGGCGATAAACGCGTTGAGCGCTTGAGCACGCTGGATTAGCCCGGCCTCGACTCCGGCCCATACCTCGGGCGAGATTATTCGGGGAATCGGGTCAAACGGCCAGATCCGCTCTTCGCCTTCGCGGTCGCCATAGACATTGAAGGTCACGCCCATGGTCTGGAACATCCGATGCGCGCGATCGCCGAGTTCAGCCAGCCGCTGAGAGTCCATCGCGAGCAGATAGGCAATTACCTCAGCACATTCCGGCCGGGCCCGCCCATCCGCGTCGAACATCTCGTTGATCGGCTCCGCTACCTGTGCCCGCCCGGAGGGCACCGAACTGCCTGCCCGCTGTGCATCCATAGCCATCACCTTGCGAACCGGCGTATTTGGCACGGCGTGCGCCAAACGCTTGGCTCACCAGCAAGCGGCGTGCCCTGCCAATATCATGTGCGACTGCGCTGCCAGACACCATCACTTAGGCTGTCAGCGTGCTTCAGGTGCGATGGATATCGTCGCTGGCGGCAGGCAGACCCGGCTATCGCAGGCCTGCGCTGTCACGGCGCCATGAACTGGCAGTAGTTTTTCGAATGAAGCTTTGGGAAAGGTCGCGCTGATACTTACCACTCCGTCGTAGACATTGAGCACTCGGTCAGAGAACGACGGCGAGTAGGTGTGCGGCTTCGGATACTGAATGCGGTTCGGCGACAGATGATCAAAGCTGAGCGAAGTGGGGATCAGATAATCCAGCGAAGCCGGATTGGCATTGATATGGTATCCGCTGTCGATCGACAAGGTGACTACAATCTCATCCGAGTCAGAGCGCGGGCGTATCACAGCGCTCGCGTGCACGCGATCAGCAGTGCTCGGCATGTGAACGGGACGCGGCGAATTAGACTTCGCGGCGGAGTTCGACGCCAGGTTGTTATCGTTTGGTAACGGGTAAAGATTGGCGGCTGCTATCGCGCAAGCCCAGCTCGGCGGGCGCTGATTGAATTGACCGCTCAGATGACGCAGCACAGCAGCCGCCGCAGACTCGTATCGCGGGTTTTTTGTTGCTGCGCTCAGGCGCAATAGCAGTTCGATTGCCGCGGAGGTGCCGGACGGAAAAACATCGTCGCCGTCGTCCTGTAACTGAATCAAAAGATTAGGATCGTTCGAACTGATTAAGACGCCGTTGTCCCGGCGGAAGCGCTTCAGCATCGCGTCGGTCAGAATCATGGCGCGCTGCACATATACCCGCTCTCCGCTCGCGTCGTAGAGCGCCATCATCCCGTCGCCCAGCAGCGCGTAGTCATCCAGATAGCCGGGCGTCTGAGCGTGTCCCTGGAAAATCTCGTGCTGCAGCGCGCCGTTCCTTTCATCCCACGCAAGCGCCCAGATGCGCTCGGCTGCGCGATTTGCCCACGACAGATACTGCGGCTGATTTAGAATCCCTGCGCTTTCCGCTAACGCCTCGATAGTTAAGCTGTTGAGCCCTACCAGGATCTTTTCATCGCGGGCGGGTTGCGGCCGCCGATCGCGAACGTCGAGCAGCTTTTTTCTTAGAGGCGCCAATCGCGAAAACATCGACGTGACGTCTTTGCTGCCTGTTGATTTCAGCGCGTCGGTGATCGGCAGCCGTACGCGAATTACTCCAGCGCTGGATTCCCCGGATTCCTTGTCATTTCGCGGACGCGGCATCGGAGTGATCTGATAGACTTGGAAAAATTTCGCCGCCGCTCCTTTGCCCAGCGCCGATTCGATCTGAGCTCGCGCCCACACGTAACTCGCTCCCTCGACCCCATCGACCTGCGAATCCTGTGCGGTAAAGAAGCCGCCCTGCGGCGCCATCATTTGGCTGCCGAGATAGCCGCCGATTCCGATTGCGACCTGGCAATAGAACGGATCTGACATGTCGCGACAGGCCTCGGCATAGATTCGCAGCAGTTGCGCGTTGTCGTACAGCATCTTCTCGAAATGCGGAATCGACCAGCTCGGCTCCGTACTGTAGCGATGGAACCCTTCGCCGAGTTGGTCGCGGATACCGCCGTAAGCCATCGCGTCAAGCGTGCTCTCCAACCATCGCCGCGCGGCGGGATCATGACGCAGGCGATAATTCGTCAGCATCAGCTCAATATCAGGCTCCTGCGGGAATTTCGGCCCGCCATCCGAGCTTAGTCCGCCGTACTGTGTATCGAGCCTGAGCAGAAGGTCTTTCTCCGCGCGATCCAACGACGACGCCGGATTGAGCGAAATCTCCTTGGCATTTGCTGCTTCGAGTTGCGCCTGCTGAATCGCGGCATAAACCTGCTCGCCGGCGGCGATCACACGGGTGCGATCGCTGGTCCACGCCTGATGGATCGCGTTGAGCACCTTGATGAAATCCTGTGGTGAGAAATAACTGCCCGCATAAAACGGCTTCAGCTCGGGCGTGAGAAATACGTTGTTCGGCCATCCGCCGTGCCCGGTCATGATTTCCGTAGCCGTCATGTAAATCTGATCGACGTCCGGCAATTCCTCGCGATCAACCTTGACGTTCACGAACCACTGATTCATCAATTGCGCGATTTCGCGGTTCGAATAAATCGTCCGCTCGGCGACGTGGCACCAATAGCAGGTGCTGTAGCCGATCGAGACGAAGATTGGTTTATCCTGGCGCCTGGCCGCGGCCATGGCCTCGGGTCCCCATGGATACCAATCGACTGGATTGTGCGCGTGGAGCAGGAGGTAGGGATCGCGCGAATTGATCAGGCGGTTGGTGGAGGCGAATGGAGCTTGCGCGAGTAATAACAGCGCGTGTAGCGCCAGAATCAGAACGACCGCGACCTTTACTAGGATTCGCGAGCTTTCAATTCGGATAGGGGGGCCCGGCGTCGAGCACCTTTTGCAGCGCCTTGTCGTAGCCGTAGATATCGTCGAAGAAGCGGATCTCATTGTCGGGCTCGACCACCGCCGTGCTGTACAGAATCAGCACCGGGATTGGCTTGTCGAGGTTCACCTGGACGTTGTCGACCGCACCATTCATAGTCGCCTTAATTCGATCTTCGTTCCAGCCCGATTTGTCGCGGAATACCCACGTTGCCAATCCGACCGGATCCGCCACCCGGATACATCCATGACTGAAGTCGCGGCGCGCTCGTGAGAACAACTCGGGCGCCGGAGTGCTGTGCAGATAGACGTTGTAGTTGTTCGGGAAGATAAACTTGACCAGACCGAGCGCATTCTTGGGTCCGGGCTTCTGCCGGATACTGAAAGCGCCCGAGCGAAGTCCGCTCAGGATGTCGTCAGTAACCGTCCCGTCAGAAACCACCTTGCCGCTTCTATCCGTGACTTCGTAATTATTGGCCGCGAGATAATCTCGATTGCGCTCGGTCTTCGGAACCAGCTCGCGGCGCTGAATCGAAGGCGGGACGTTCCAGTAGGGACGAAACACGACGTAGCGCATCAGGTCGGTGAACACCGGCGTCTGGCTGCGATACGCTCTGCCAACTACCACATTCATGCTCACAAATTCAGCCGCTTGCTTGCGCAGCGTGCGAAGCTCGAACTCCGGAATGTTGACCAGCACCGGTGGCTCGGGAAAATTCGGCGCGACCCATCGATAGCGCTCCAGCGCGATTTGCAGCTGCTGGACGCGAAAGGCCAGCGGCTTGTTCAGCTCCGCGACCGTCCCCGCGCCGAGGATCCCGTCCTGCTCCAGGCCATGGCGGCGCTGAAAGTGCTTTACCGCTGCCACCACCACGCCCTGGTAAATAGTACCGTCGGCACTCGTGTCCGCATTTGGCTCGAGATCGCCGAGCTGCTTCAGTCGCGCGATCAACTGCGGCATTCCGTTGTACGGTTTTCCCGGTTTGACCGAACTCGCCGGATCTGGCAGCCGCTGTCCATCGCCCTGCGCGGCGAGCTTTATATATATCGCGAGCGCAGCCTCCGCTCTCCGATAACCAGCGTAGGGCGGCTCGACCGCCGCGACCGCTGCGCCGACGTCCTCAGCGTTGATCACGTTGTTGCGCAAATGATCGGGCAAGTCGTATTCCCCAGGCCCCAGGTCGATCGCGAAGTTGAAGTGCTTTGGATTCACGCGGCCGATCCGCAGGTTGGAGATAAGCCGCATCGCGCATATCGTCAGCCCAAGATCGAAATGCACCACGTCGTTGTCTGACGGATTGGCGACCGTCGGCGCGAGCTTCGCCACGCGCCCGTCCCATCGGAGGCTATCGTAATCCTCGGGGTTGAGTCCCTTCAGATCGGCGCGTTTGATTATCGCGATCATCGCGAGCGCCTGCGGCGTCGCCTGATTGTTTTTAATCCACGCCAGCGAATAGCCACCGGTTTGATAGAACTTGCTCACGCGCTGCTGGTAGTCCGAAAAATTCGACCACTTGAGTTCGGTCAGCGTGCCCGAGTTAATCAGCGCGATTAACTGCGCTTGCGTCGGATTCGAAGCGGCGGCGGGCGAGGCTTGCGGACTTGCGCTCGCCGAACTGCTCGCGCGCGCGGTCGAGCTCGATAAAATCCCCAGCAGCATGGCGAGCATCACAGCCGCGAGCACGACTGCTCCCGGCGCGTGCCCTGACCCGAACGGCATCTGGCTATTTGCAGTAGACCACTTAACCGACGCTTCTATCTCGCGACCCGATTCCATTCGACCCCTTTGCGCAGCATTGCCGCCAAATGCATGCCTATATCCGGAGGAATAGACCAGTTCAATCCCATTTTTGTGATCGTTGATAAGCTCGCGCAGAGCCGCGGCTACGCCACCCGTTCGCCTGGCGTTGACACATTTAGCGATTGAATACTATTTTGGCACGCTGAAGTTATCGAAGCGGCATTCCGCCGCCGTTAGCTCAATTTTAAGTTTCTAGATCGAAAGCAGCTTAGAATCGGAAAAAATCGCATCCATGAGAGGGCCATTGGCTAGGACCCTGAAGTCCCATAACGCGAACGAGCTGACGAACCATCGTTCGGCGCTTACCCCGCATTCAGGTTCCCAGATTGCTCGGCAGGAAATCGCTTATACCTGGCTGGCCATCGCGTTCGAAGCCGTGACCTCGCTCGCGGTCGCAAGCGCACTGTGGCGCATCGTGCGCTCGCGAATCGCACACGGCAATTGCTGGTTGATTGCAACCGACCTGTCCTTCGTACTTTGCCTCTGTTGCCTGATGATCGGAAGTTTCGTTTATCAAATCACCCGGCTCGGCTACTTTTATCGCCTTCGCAAACACCGGCCGATAAACCGCGCGGATCTCGAATCCGTTTATGATAGCGATACTCCACACTCGCTGGCTGTGCTGGTGCCGTCCTACCGCGAAGAGGAGAGCGTGGTTCGGCATACGCTGATGTCCGCGGCGCTGATGGAATATCCGGCCAAACGGATTGCGCTGCTGATCGACGACCCTCCTAACCCTGGCGAACCCGATGATATTCGGCGATTGGCCGCAGCGCGCAAACTACCACGCGAGATCGACGCGATGCTGCGACGCCAGGAAAAAATCTACGTCATCGAGTACAACAAGTTCCGCGAGCGCGCTCGGCTTCCTTTCGACAGCAAGTTCGAATCACGCCACCTCGCGCGGCTGTATCGAAATGTCGCCAACTGGTTCGAACAGCAAGCCGCGGCGTACAAGAGCCGCGACCACTACGACGCGCTCTACATCGCGCGAATCCTGCGCGAACCGGCGAGGGACCATCGCGCGCGCGCCACGGCCATCGAGGCTCGCGGTCGAGACTCGAACGATCTCTCATTGACAGCAGCAGAGCACGAGTACCGCCGATTGGCCGCGCTGTTCTCAGCCCGCCTGACGAGTTTTGAGCGCAAGCGTTACGAGAATCTCTCGCACGCCGCCAACAAGGCGATGAACCTGAACAGCTATCTTGGCCTGTTAGGTAAGCGGCTTCGCGAGATCTTCGTCTCGGGCAAGCTGCATCTGGTTGAATGCGACGCGCAAGCGGCGCCGTTGGTCGTGCCTGAAGCGGACTATGTAATCACTGTCGACGCCGACAGCATGCTGCTGAGCAATTATGCTTTGACGCTGACTCACATCATGGGTCGGCCCGAGGCGTCGAGATTTGCGGTCGTGCAGTCCCCGTTCAGCGCTGTTCCCGGAAGTCCCGTAAGCCTCGAGCGCATAGCCGGCGCGCAGACTGACGTGCAGTGGATGGCGAGTCAGGGATCCACCTATTTCAACGCTTCGTTCTGGGTCGGCGCCAACGCGTTGTTGCGACGCTCCGCGCTCGAAGATATCCGCGAAGTCGTTGATGAACGAGGCTACCCGGTTAACAGATACATCCACGATCATACGCTGGTTGAAGATACTGAATCAGCGATCGATCTGGTGTTTCGCGAATGGCAAATCTACAACCATCCTGAGCGGCTGTCCTATTCGGCGACGCCGCGCGACTTTGGCGCGCTGGTAATCCAGCGACGTCGTTGGGCCAACGGCCCGTTGCTGATTGTTCCGAAACTGCTGCGATACGCCGCCAGCGCCGGCAATCGGTTGGGCAAACTGACCGAAGTTCCACTGCGGCTCTATGGTCTGACGTCGGTCTTCTCTGCAATCGCGATGGCGCTGATAGTCGCGATACCTTACATGGATGATCAGCCCCTGCCGGTTTTCTGGCTCGCCCTCGCTGCCGCGCCGTACTACCTGCTTTACGCACGCGATCTTAAAGCATGCGGCTACCGTCGAAGGGACGTAGGGCTGATGTATTCGTTTAATCTGCTGCTGATTCCGGTAAGCATCGCGGGGATGCTCAAATCGCTCCGCCAGGCGATTACCGGGCGCCCGTCTCCGTTTGTTCGCACGCCCAAGGTTCCGGGCCGCACCGCC
>DATJOQ010000483.1:0-14406 GCA_035506935.1 Binataceae bacterium (SeqCode)
CGACCAAACCTGCCGAATGACTTGAACGAGCCAGCGCTTAGCGTAGCTCGTCGAAATTAAAAGCTTGGAGCGCGTCTCTGCGTCTGGCATTCGCGCAGATTACGCCGCTGGCTCTTGTTAGTCAAGAGCGGCATAATCGCCACTTAAGGGGGAACTATGTCGCAGTTGACACCTCGGGCAAGCGATGTGTCGAAAACGGCGGCTGACGATGCCTATCCGCCAAAGGATGAGAAGATGGGGATTAAGAACGAGCCGTTCCTGGTCTTCGACAGCGCAAAGAACAGCCCACAGAAGGTGAAGCTTCACGGTATCGCCACGCGTCGCTGACAAGATGAGGCAGGGTTGGAAAAAATGAAAAAGCCGCGCTCACCGATCTGCGGTGGCGCGGCTTTCTACCTGGGAACTTACAGATTTATCGGCCCGACGCGGCCTTCAACGGAATCGCGCAGGATTCGCCGATCGCCGGGACATTCAGCGCGTGTACCAGGCGGCCGTAGCCCAGCCAGATACCGGTCTTCCAGCCCAGCGCCACGATCTGCTCCTCGCTGTAGTACTCTCTCAAGTCCGCGAAGATCTGCTCGTAATCCGCCTCCAGATGCTTACCGGCCATCGCGTTGGCGAAGGCCAGAGCGGCCTTTTCCTGGGATGTGAACAACTTGCTCTCGCGAAAGGTCGGAATCTCCGCCACCATCTCTTCCGTCAAACCTTGCTCCCTCGCCGAGGGATAGATGACGCCCCTTCAAAGGGTGCAGGTGTTATGCACCGCGACCATATGGCGCATCATCTCGGACAGCTTCGAGCTGATGCCGTACTCTTCGGTCACGACGTGCTTGTAGTAGAACTTGACGAAATCCTTGTAGAGCTCTTTCGGATGGCAGAAATACTGCACCCATTCCGAACCGTTGAGCGCCTCGTCGCTGGCCTTGACGATCGCCTTGAGCTCGGGGTCCATCTTTTCATATGGATAAGCGCTGACTCGCGGCATACGGCCCTCCTGCGGGGAATTCCCGTCCTTAAGTTTTGCAATAGCACAATCGGGGTTTTAAGCCGAAATCCGCCGACACGTGCCTAAACACTATTGATGAACGCCGCTTTGGTAGCAGCGCAGTCTCTGCTAGGCTTTTCGCGATGCGTGTCAACGGCTACAGTATCGTCAGCAAGATGTTAGACCGTGCTTTGCCTCGCACCGAGTTCCGCGCGCGCCGCGCGACTCGATTTTTGATCAGTTCCGCTATGGCGCTAATCGCCGCGGGCGCGTTCACAATCGGTGCCGTGACGATATCGGGATGCAAAACGACGCCCATCCCAGCGGTCGCCGGTGCGTCCGAATCCAGCCAGGACGCCAAGCTGACAGATTTCCTGCGCAAGCATTTCCGCATCCCTGACACCGACAGCCTGAAGCTCGGTCCGCCGACGCCGGGCCCGATGCCGGGATTGTACACGCGCACCGTTACCGCCAGCGGACAGGGCGGCAGCGCCACTTCGACCATCTTCGTGAACGAGGCCGGCGACAAGCTGATCTTCGGCCAGTTCCTCGACTTGAACCAGGACCCGTGGGGCCGCGTCGACGTCAAGGAGCTCCATCTCGACGATCGTCCTACTCTCGGCCCGGCGGACGCGCCGGTCACGCTGGTGGAGTTCGCCGACTTCGAATGCCCCCATTGCGCGCGCGCGCTGCCCAAGGTCGAGGCCGCCGTGAATCGCCATCCGGGGCAGGTGCGGCTGATCTATAAATACTTTCCGCTAGCCGGACACACGTGGGCACGCGCGGCGGCGATCGCGTCGGAATGCGCGCGGATGCAAAATCCCGAAGCGTTCTGGGATTTCGCGTCAACTTTCTATCGCGACCAGAGCTCGATCGACGCCAACAATATCGCCGAGAAAATCGACACGCTCACCACCGAGAACAAACTCGATGGCAACCTGATGCACGCGTGCATGATGGGGAAGGCCGCGGACGAGCGAGTTGATCAGGACCTCAAGGACGGCGACGCGGTGCACGTAAATTCGACCCCGACGCTGTTCGTCAACGGGATTCCGCTAAGCGGCGAGATCGACGACAAGATTATCGACTACGTGGTGTCTTCCGAATTGGAAAACAGCCGCCACGCTGCGCGCTAACCGCGCTACCGATTCGAATCAGTGAATTGAGGGCGGCGTTGGTGATGACGGCACTGCCGCGCCCATGCTGGCCAGGGCTTCGATCGCGTCCTCGCGCTCTGCCGCCATCGGATGCTGTTCGAGGAGCTGCTGGTAAGCGCTGATTGCCTCTTTGCTTTTGCCCTGCCGCTCCAGCATCCGCGCAGCCGCGAACTCCGCGCTGATTCCCTGCGCTCCGGGAGCGGAGGCCGCCTGGCGATAATATTCCTCGGCCTTCTTGAAATCGTTGGTGCGCTCGTAAATTACCGCTAGGTCCCACGCCGCCAGTGGTTTGAACGCTGTGGCGCCAGGCTCTGACAGAAACAGGATCAGAGCTTCGCGCGCGCGCGGCAGATCATCTTTGGCCAGGTAGCACGCGGCCATGTAATAACGCGCGAGGCGCCCTACTTCGCGATCCGGCTGATTATCGGCCAGCTCGGTGAAGCGCTGCAGCGCGATGGCAAAGTCGCGCTTATTGTAGGCGTTGAACGCGTCGTAGAATTGCTCACCGGCGATACGAGTCTTATGACGTCCGTAGGCGACCATCGCCAGCACCAGTACGACAACCGCGACGATCATCGCGGCCGAGACCAGCACCTGCGTCAGATGGGACCAAAAGAAATGGTCCAGCCAGTCCATTACGGTAAAGAACTCGTCTTTTTCCTTGAGTTCTTTGCGGCGGATCTTACGATGAGCAGTGGCCATTTAGACGGATTCGGAGGGCGCGCAGCGGGACAAAGCTACATCTTGTACTTGAAATCTTCGGGCGACATCTTCTCGAGAATTTCCGCCCATTTGTCGCGCGATACGCCAGCCAGATTCTGCTCTTTCGAGCCAGGCTCGGCCGCGGCCTGCTGAAGCTCACTCGATACCTCGAGCACTTTCTTGGCTACATAGATCGGCGACTTGGTGCGCAGCGCGAGCGAGATAGCGTCGCTCGGGCGCGAATCGATCTGGATGGTTTTACCCTCGCGCGTCTTCACCTCGATCTGAGCGTAGTAGGTGTTGTCCTTGAGCTCCGTTACTTCGACCGCGTCGACGGTGCCGCCGAGCTCGGCCACCATGTTGCGCAGCAGATCGTGCGTCATCGGACGCTGGGATTTGATTCCTTCGAGCTCAGTCGCCATCGACGCTGCTTCGAGCAACCCGATCCAAATCGGCAGATTGAGCTTGTTGTCGGGATCTCTGAGGACGACGATTGGAGTTTTGGTAGTAGGATCGAGCGTAAGGGCGCCGACGGTCATCAAAATAAAGTCTTCTCTATGAGCGGCCATACAGATCTCGCTAGACGAAGCTCTCCTGTCAGAGTCGTGGACCGTCAGCCGATCGCGGCGCGGCAATCCCCTGAAAAATTATTGTGGACCAAAGGCATCTCATGGTCAACCAAAGGTGCGCGTTCAGCGCGTGACGAGCCGATCGACCACGCGGTAGAGCTGGTTGAGATTGCGGCATTCCTCGACCATATCGCACGCTGCACCATAGCGCTCCATCTCGCTATCGCCAAATCCCCAGGTGCTGCGGCTTTCGGGATTCAGCCAGATAAGCTGCTTGGCGCGCCGGCGGATTTCGCGCAGGCACCAATCGTGCGGCAGATTGTAGTTATTGCGCGCGTCGCCAAGCACGATAACCGTGGTCTTGCGGTTGATCGCGCCGATATGGTCTTGGAGAAAGCTGCGGAAGGCGTAGCCGAAGTTGGAATGAGCGTAGATGTTGATCAGGTCGCCTTTAAGCGCGACGTCGAGCGCTTCCTTGACGTCGTTGCTGCGGAAGTGCTCGGTGACTTCGCCGATCTCAGCGACGAAGATGAAGCTGCGCACGCGCGAGTACAGATCCTGCAGCGAATAGACGAACTGAAGCATGAAGCGCGAGACGTTGCGCACCGAATCGGAAACGTCGCACAGCACCACGACTTGCGGCTTCTCTTTCTTGCGGCGATCGAAACGCAGCCTGAACGGCACGCCGCCGTACTCCAGATTGCGCCGCAGCGTCTTCTTGATATCGAAGCGGCCGCGGCGCATGCGTTTGCGTCTCACCGAGATCACATTCTTGAGCCGCTGCGCCAGGCGGGTCACCGCTTCGTTCATCTTGCGAATTTCGTCTTCGCTCAGATAGTAGAAACTCTTCTCCGCCAGCTGCTGCATCCGCTCGCTGTCGCGGGTACGCAGATCGCGCTTCTCACGTTCCGCGCGCACGTAGCGCTTGATTATATCGTTGAGCGCCTTGAGCCGCCGCTCGATATATTCGTCCATGCGCGCTTTGGTTCCGGCGTCCTGCTCCGAGTTGCGGATCTCTTCACGTAACTGGCTTAGCTCGCGCTCGAGCTGATCCAGTCCAAGCTGGCGCGCCAGCGCCCGCGCGAAATGATTCTCTTCGATCGAGCGCTCGATATTGGAAAGACGCATCTCGCGCGCGGCGTCGCGGATCATGCGCTCGACCTGGCCGGAGTTGTCGCGCAACAACTGGCGCGCGAGTTCCGAGAGCTGCTTGCCGGTTTTCTTCAGCAGCTCTTCCATCTGCTCCAGGAATTTCTGGAACTCCTGATCCGACATCGCGAGTGCGTCCTGCACCGCGCGACCGGCCTGCTTGATAATTTCGCCGAGGCCGGAGAAATACAGGTCGAACAGCTCCTCGAACATGGGGAGTTCGCTCGCCCGCTTGACCATCGTGGCCCGAAGCGCAGCGCGGAAGGTCTCGCGCTCGTTAAGACCGGTCAATTCGCTGGCGCCGAGCGCATCGAGCGTCTCCGCGAGCGACACGCGCACTCCGTTCTGTCTGAGCAAGTTGGCGAATTCGACCAGCTTTTCTTCCATCTGATATTTCGCTCTAGCGGCGCCGAGCTAGTTCAACAAATCCTTGTCACTGACCGCCGGACTCCCGCGACGCGCGCGGCTCTTGCGCAGGTAATCTTTCAACTCCTCCTGCGCCTTGCGCACGTCACCTTCGTATTTGACGATCGTGTCGAGAGTTTCGTTCACCAGCTCTTCGTCGAGCGACTTGATATTGAGCAGCGTCAGCGCCTTGACCCAGTCGAGGGTTTCGCTGATACCTGGAGTCTTCTTGAGATCGATCTTGCGCAGCGATTGAACCACGTTGACCACTTCGGCCGCCAGATTGGCCGCGGCCTCCGGCGCCTTGGCTTTTACTATAGCAAGCTCCTGCGCCTTGTCCGGGAAGTCGATATAGAGATGCAGGCATCGGCGCTTGAGCGCGTCCGACATCTCGCGCGCATTGTTGGAGGTCAGGATTACCAGCGGCAGCTGCTTCGCCTTCAACGTGCCGAGCTCGGGTACGGTGACCTGGAAATCCGACAGCAGCTCCAACAGGAAGGCCTCGAATTCGGCGTCGGCCTTGTCAATTTCGTCGATTAGCAGGACCGACGGCTGGTCGCTGGTGATCGCCTTGAGCAACGGGCGCGGCAGGATAAACCGCTCGGAGAAGAACACCTCGTCTTCATTCGCGATACGATCAACCGCCTCGGCCAGCCCCTTGGCGCCGACCAACACCTCGCTGATCTTGTCCTTAAGGATCTGCGTGTAAAGAAGCTGCTTGGCGTACTCCCATTCGTACAGCGCCTTGGCTTCGTCGAGTCCTTCATAACATTGCAACCGAATCAGATCTTGTCCGAGCGCCTGCGCGAGTACCTTGCCCAGATCGGTCTTGCCGACTCCAGCCGGTCCTTCAACCAATACCGGCTTCTTGAGCTCACTGGCCAGGTAGATAACCGTCGCGATACGGCGGCTCGCGATATACTGATGCTTGGCGAATCGGTCGATTACGTCGTCGATCGATGAGAACATTAATCCTCCGGTGGATCGGCGGGCACGGCGGCCCCTGCTCCGCCACACGTTATCTGCAATTGCTTATCATTCCCGCACCGTGCGAAGAAACCCCATACGGAGTGATCCGTGCGCGCACACTCATATGTGAAGCTCTTCGCGGACCAGCGCGCCGCTTGAGAAACGATCGCGGCTGAGCGCGCTCGCGTCGAGACGGCCGTAGCTGCCGTTGGCAATCAAGTCGGCGAGCGCCTGCCCGGCCCCATACGATTGCATCACGCCGCGTCCGCTGAACGAATGGGCTTCGAAGATCCGCGGCGCCACACGGCCGACGATCGCGCTGCGATCGGGCGTCACCGCGTAGAGCCCGGCCCATCCGGTCACATGATGCAGTCGTTCGCACACGCTCATCCGCGCGTACATCCGCGGCCAGATCTCATTCATGAAGAATTCTTCGCCGTCGTATTGAAACGAATATCCGGGCGGCGTTTCCGGCGGTGAATAGCCAGCCAGGATATGCGGTCCTTCATTGTGAAAATAGAGTCCGGACGTGTCGACGATCATCCCGTACGCGGCCAGATTCGTGACGCGGTTGTCGACTACACAAATCTGGCGGCGAATCGCCTCGGTCGGACTATCGAGACCGACTAACTTGAGCACGTTGCTCGACCATGCACCGCCCGCGATAACCAATGACGAGGCATTGAGTTCGAGCTCACGGCCGGATTCGGCTTCGCCGCGATTGTCCTGGGTCATCAGGCGCGCCAGCGCAGCGTCGGAGACTGGCCCGTCCGCCTGCCAGCAGGAAAGCCTGACTTCATCGCCACTGGACTCTATCGCGTCGAGGTAAAGCCGATCGACGAACTCCGCTCCGAGCGTACGCGCACGTTCGCGATAGTGCTGCTTCAAAAGATTCGGATTGATAAGCCCGTCGCGCGAGGCGAAGGTTGCCCCGGCGATACCGTCAAGACGATCGATTTCAGGCACTCGATCGTGGACCTGCGCAGCGGAAAGTTCGTCGATCCGATGGCCCAGTTCGCGCTGCAGGTCTATATGGGCGAGCGCCTTAGGCCAGGTCGCGGCGTCGTAAAGCCAGAGGTAGCCTTTTTGCCGAAACCCAACCTCGTCGCGAATCTTTTCGTAATACCCGATCGAAGCCTGGCAGAGCGCGATATTGACCGGCTGCCACCAGGTCGCACGCACGCCGCCCGCATTGCGCTCGCTCGAGCTGAGACGTCCGCTGAGATCGATATCAACCGCGACGATTTTGAGCTTTCGCTCCGCCAGCGCCATCGCCAGTGAACTGCCGACGATACCGCCTCCAACGATCGCGACATCGTAGCGTTGATCCAGGCTCGTGCTCACGATCTAATCTTAGCAGAGCTCACCGCCCTACTCTTTCTCTTGTTAGCGACCAAGTACCCTGCCATTTGTTGATCGATGTGTACGCTCGCGATCTACTTCAAGGTCTTTCCAGCCTATCCAGTGGTGATAGCCGCCAATCGCGACGAATTTCTTGACCGTCCCGCGAGCCCGCCGACAGTGCTGGCGCACAATCCGGAAGTCGTCGGAGGAAAAGACCTCAAAGCCGGCGGCACCTGGCTTGGACTCAATTCGCACGGCCTGATCGCGGGCCTGCTCAATCGTCATTCCGACCTTGCCAGCTCGGGCCTGCGCTCGCGCGGGCTGCTATGTCTCGACGTGCTGGGATTTCCGACCGCCGCCGAAGCAGCTCATTATGTCGCGCGCCAAAACGGCGCCAAGTACAATTACTTCAATCTTCTGATCGCGTCGCGCGAGGAAGCATTCGTCGCCTACAACCGCAAAGGCGAGATCGAGCTGGCCTCGCTCACGCCCGGGCTTCATCTGCTGACCAACGTGGACGTCGACGATTTCGAGTGCCCGAAGATAAGCCTCGCCTACGATCGTTTCGCCGCGCTGCCCCATCGCCTCGGCCAGGCGCCGGACCCGGATCATCTGCGGCGCGAGCTGGCGCTTTTGCTCGCCGATCACGCGACCCAGCTCGATCCTCGCTCAGGCCGATTGAATTCGCTTTGCCTTCATCTCGACGGTTATGGCACTCGCTCGGCCAGCTTGATTTTGCTGGGCGCTAAGCGCGGGCAGGTCGAGCACTTCTTCGCGGAAGGGCCGCCATGCCGCACCGAGTTCAAACCCGCGCTCACGCCAGCGCCGGAAGCCTTAGTCGATAAAGTAGGCGCCGATCGCGGCAAGCGCGAAGCATAGGATCGCTATCAGGCTACAGGCGAGGAAGATCGACGCCAGGAATGGCGGCTCGATCACGAAAAACAGGATGAAGCCGCTTATGAGCGCCAACACGGCGGCGACGATCGCAATCGCGACGCTGACCCTGAAGAGCTGCCTCACTGCGCGGTTTCGTCAAAGCGACTTGCGAATTTCCTCGAGCAGGGCGTGATTGTCGGAATGGCCGGTGCGGCTCGCGATCAGGTGGCCGATTATCGGCCGCCCCAGCAGATAAAGGTCGCCGATCAGGTCGAGCACCTTGTGACGCGCGAATTCGTCGGGGAAGCGCAGCTCGGTATTAACCACCTTCTCGTCGTCGACCAGGATACAATTGTCGAGCCGCCCGCCGCTGGCCAATCCCATCTCGGATAGCTTCTGCATCTCGCGCACGAAACCGAACGTGCGCGCCGGCGCGATCTCTTCGGTGTAGGCGCGGCTCGACGTCAGCTCGAAATGCACCCGCTGCGTTCCGATCGGAGCGGGATATACCAGCTCATAGTCGACGATGAGCTGGTCGGCTGGCTCGATCCGGATATGCTCTTCGCCCCTCCCTTTGTGCCTCACCTCGAGCGGGCGCGTAACACGGATCGGCTCGATCATCGGCGCCTGCTCTTGTATCCCAATCTCTTCGATCAGGCGGCAGAACTCGCTCGCCGAACCGTCCAGGGCAGGCACCTCGCCGTGAGTCTTGACCAATAAATTGGTGATGCCGAAGCCGTGCAGCGCGGACATCAGGTGCTCGACCGTGCGTACCGAATGGCCGCCGCTGGTGAGCGTGGTGTTGTAGTCGGTGTCGCTGACGTTATCCAATTGCGCCGCAATCGCGACCTCGTCCGACAGCGGAGAAAACACGATGCCGAAGCCCGGGGGCGCAGGATGGAGAATCACGCCGGTTTTGAGCCCGGTATGCAGCCCCTGGCCGCCGGCCACGATCGAGCGCGCGATCGTCCGCTGCGGCCGCGCTCCCGCGCTGGCCCGCGCCTCGGGTGTGCGCAGGTTGTCGGCGAGCGCTCTTGCTTCGCTCGCGCTCGCGCCTCCACTTTCGTCGCGCGCCAGCACGCGCGCGATCGAGGCCAGCAAACCGTCCACCGAAAACGGCTTCTCGATAAAGTCGGCGGCGCCCAGCTTGGTTGCCGCCACCGCGCTCTGAATATTGGCGTGGCCCGAGATCATTATCACTTCGACCGCAGGCTGGCTCAGCTTGATCCGGCGCAGCAGCTCGATACCGTCGATCTCCGGCATCCATACGTCGAGCAGCACCAGGCGCGGCCGCTCGCGCGCGATTATGTCGAGCGCCGCCGGCGCGTTGCCGGTGTCCAGCACGCGAAAGCCTTCGTCGTTGAGAATGCCGCGCAACGACGTCCGCACCCGCTCCTCGTCGTCCACCACCAATACGGTTTCCGTCACGATCTTCTCCCCACTGCTATTTTTGGAGACGCGCGCAATTAGCCGAGGGCCTTGGCCAGTTGCTGGTCTTTTACTGGAAACTCCAGGATAAATCTACTTCCTCGCGGCCGGTTGTCGCGCATCCGGACGAAACCATGATGGTCCGCGACGATCGCCGAGACGATCGCAAGACCGAGTCCTCCTCCGCCTTGCTTGGTCGAAAAATAGGGCTCGAAAATCCGCGTCCTCAGGCGTGGGTCGACGCCCGGGCCGTTGTCGCAAACCTCCAGCGTCACGACGCCGCTGCTGCGCTCGAGCGCGGTGCGAACCTCTATCCGCATCCGCTCGCCCGACCCGTTGCTCGAAGCGCTCGCGGTGATGGCGTTATCGATCAGATTGACCAGCGCACGCTTGAGCGCCTCGCGATCGATTGCGATCGCGGGCAACGCTCGATCAAGGTCCAGCACGAACTCGACCTGGGGATGGGCCTCACGAAACTGATTCGTGGTCTCTTCGGCCAGCGCGTTGAGATCGCCCAGAACCGGGTTCAGATGAGGCATGCGGGCGAAGCCGGAGAACTCGTTCACCAGATGCTTCAGATCTTCGACCTCGCTCAGAATCGTTCGCGTGCATTCGTCCAGCAACGCCGCGCCGCCATTGGGCTGCGCGCCCATCTGGCGCCTTAGACGCTCGGCCGAAAGCTGGATTGGAGTCAGTGGATTTTTGATCTCGTGCGCGATTCGCCGCGCCACCTCGCGCCAGGCTTCCATCCGTTCGACCTTGGCGATCTGGCTTACGTCTTCGAAGAACAGCACGATACCGAGCTTGCCGCCGTCCTCGTCGTAGAGCGGCGTGGCGGTGGTGGTAAGTTCGGTTTCACCCGCGCTGCCAAGCTTGATCGAAGAGCGGAAGTCGCCGCGATTGGGCAACGAGACGATTATCTCTTCCAGCGCGGCGGTGAGCTCGGGCGAGAACGCCTCGCTGTAATTGCGGTTCAGCACGCCGTCCGCGGTGACGCCGAGCAATCGCTCGGCGCACGGATTGATCGTTCTGACCGCGTTGTCGCGATCCAGCGCCACCACGCCTGCGGACACGTTTCGTAGCAGGGTCTCGGTGTAGCGGCGGCGGCGCTCAAGCTCGGCGCGCGAAGCCCGCAAGTCAGCCGTCATCTGATTGAACGAGCGCACCAGCTGGCCGATTTCGTCCTCGCCCATCGGCTGAATCTCGTAGTCCAGATCGCCACCGCCGATCGCGTGCGTGCCGCCCGCCAGCAGCTTGATCGGCCCCGTGATTCCGCGCGCCAGGTAGACGCCGTACCAGCTCGCAAGCAGCACCACGACTAGTCCGATCAGAGCCAAAACCAGAACGTAGCTGTGAAAGATCGGCTGCTTCAGGATGCGCAGTTGCAGATAGTCTTCGAAACTCTGTGAGATCGTCGCCGCATGCTTGGCCAGGCTTCGCGGCACAAAATAGTCGACTACCACTGCTCCGATCACGGTCTCGGACTCGGGCGGCCAATAGACCGGCGCGGTGCCGCGGATGATATCGGCCTTGCCGAACGCCTCTGTATGGGTCGTGCTATGGCCGCTGAGCGTTCGCGTCAGCAGCGGCGAGTCGGGCGCGATTCCGGTGCCGGTCGGGACCCGCGGGCTCAACGCCAGCACCAACAGGCTGCGATCGCCGGAAAACACCTCGACCGTGCCCAGGTTATATTCCTGTTGCTTGGTCTCGACGAAGCGTTTGAGCTCTGCGCGTTTGTTGCCGTCGAGCAGCTTTTGGCTGGCGACCTGCTCCGCCAGCAGGCGCGCATAGTGCAACGCCTCATTCGCCGAGTTGAGGTAATAGGTCTTGGCGATCTCCATCGAGTCGTCGAGCACGCGTTCATATTCGGGATTGAACAGCGCGTCGATATTGGAGCGCAAAAACGACTCCGCGACGTAGAACAGAAACGCGCTCGGCAGCAGCGCCACCGCGACGAATCCGAACACCAGGCGCGCCTGAAGCTTGGAGCCGAGCAGACCGCGGCGGCGCTCGAAAATAACCTTGGCGATATTGCGCGTGACCAGGAAGAGCAGCAATCCCAGCAGCAGCACGCTCAGATCGAACAGCAGAATGACCGCCAGGTTGGAGCTGAGCGAGGTGTGATGGCTAAGCGGCGGCAGCGAGGTCTGCGCCGCGGCGAAAATCACCAGGATGACGGTAGCCGCCGCGACCGCGATGCGCTCGCGCCGGCGTCGTTTGGAGTCGGCGTCGCGCGGTCGGTGTTTATCTTCCTCTTCGAGCTTCATTGCGCCTAGCGCCTGAACAGCATCATCACCAAAGTGAATACGACGCTCAGCACGATACAAGTGGCAAGCGGAAAGTAGAACGTGAAGTTGCCGCGGCGGACGTAGATGTCTCCGGGCAGGCGCCCTATAAAGGGCAATCCGCCCAACCCCCACAGAGCCACCCCGACGACCGCCAGGATAATCCCGAGGATGACAAGGGTTTTCCCCAGTTCGGCCATGATGCCACTATATCGCGCGATGGGTCGGGTCATCTATGCCGCTATTACGGCCGCCGACTGCCGCAAGCCCATTGGGGGTTGGCCCCAGGACTGCGACTGGTGAGTCCGGTCCATCGAAGACATTCACTTTTTGCGCTGAGCAAATAATATCGCTCCGAGGAGGTACAGCGTATAGACATATTAGGCGCGTATTCCGTGCGATGCGCACCTATGGCTGAAAATGGAACTCGCAAGCTATTATGGGTCGTTCATGTACCGGATACGTGTGGACATCGATTTGAGGTATACCGGACCCGGTCCATCATCGCGTGACCACAACAAGGAGGTGTTACGGTGAAAGAGCGAAGGAACTCCATTTACATCCTACTGGTCCTGGCTGGCAGCTTCGCTGGCGGTGTTGTCGGCAGTTATTTGTGGTCTGGCCAATCGGTGGCGATGGCCGCAGCGGCTCACGCCGCCAAGGTGATGAAGGCACAGAAGTTCGTGCTGGTCGATTCCAAAGGCGACACTCGCGCAGTCCTGGACGTCGCTTCAACCGGTACAGCGTTTATTGCGTTGTATGATCTGCAAGGGATGGATCGTGCGGACCTGCGCGTGGACCAGGACGGCGGCTCGAGCCTGGCCTTCTACGATGAGGCCGGAAAGCGGCGCCTGGTGGCCGGCGCGAGCGCGACAGGCCGAGCCGGCTTCGGAATTTTCGGCACCAACGGTAAACAACTCGCCGGCCTGATCGCCGCCCCCACTGGCGATGTCGGCTTGACCCTGTTCGATTCGGAATCAGGCAAGGCGCGTGCCGGTCTGGGCGTATCGGCCAACGGCTCTCCCGCGTTGGCGCTGTTCGACAAGCAAGGCTACGACCGCGCCGAATTGCATGTTTCGCCCAAAGGAAAAGGAAGCCTCAACCTGCTAGATGAGAACGGCAAGCCGGTTACCGGGTCCACGCCGCCTCCTCCGCCCGCCCAATAGATCTTATACGTGAGCAGGGCGCGAGATGATGAATCTCTCGCCCTGCTCTCTCCCAGCCTATCGGCTGGTTCAGCCGAAGGACCCAGAGCTTCGTCGCTAGTTCGCTACGCGTGTGCCTGCCTGGCCGCTTCCTTGGCGTCCTTGGCCTCTTTGGCGACTTTCTCCGAGATATGCGCCGGCACTTCCTCGTAATGTGAGAATTGTGCTTCCGACGAGCCGCGGCCTGAGGTCATCGAGCGCAGATCAGGCGCGTACTTGAGAATCTCCGACATCGGCACCAGCGCCTTGATTACCTGCGAATGGCCCTTGCGGTCGACGCCCAGCACCTTGCCTCGACGCGAGTTGAGATCGCCGATTACGTCACCCATGCATTCCTCGGGACAGCTCACCTCGACCGACATGATCGGTTCGAGCAGAATCGGTTTGGCTTTTTCCAGCGCCGCCTTGAGTCCCATCGAGGCCGCGATCTGAAACGACATATCCGACGAATCGACCGCGTGCGACGAGCCGTCATACACCGTCACCTTCAGATCGACTAGCGGGAAACCCGCCACGAATCCCTCGGGCAGCGTATTGCGCACACCCTTCTCCACCGACGGGATGAACTGGCGCGGGATAGAGCCGCCGACCACCTCGTCGGAGAATTCGAAGCCGCTGCCGCGCTTTAGCGGCTCGATCTTGAGCCAGCAATCGCCGTACTGCCCGCGTCCTCCCGATTGACGCTTGTACTTGCCCTGTGCTTCGGCGCGCCCTTTGATCGTTTCTTTGTAAGGAACCTTGGGCGCCTGCAGCTCGACCTCGACGTTGAACTTGCGCTTGAGCCGCTCGACCGTCACCTCGACGTGAAGCTGGCCCGTGCCCGAGAGGATTATCTCGTGAGTTTGCAGGTCGCGATGGGTTTCCAGCGCGGGATCTTCCTCGACCAACTTGTTCAGCGAAAGCGTCGCTTTTTCCTCATCACCTTTGCTCTTGGGGCGAATCGCGAACGAGATCACGGGGCTTGCCTTCTTCGGCGGCTCGAAAATTATCGGAGATTTTTCGTCGCACAGGCTGTCGCCGGTAAGCGTATCCTTGAGCTTGGCTACCGCGACGATCTCACCCGCGATCGCGCTCGCCAGCGGCGATTGTTTCTTGCCCTCCAGTCGCAGCAGTTGGCCGAAACGTTCCTTTGATTGCCGGCTGGAATTCAGCACGGTGGCGTCGCTGTTGGCGTGGCCCGATATCACGCGGAAAATCGAAAGCTTGCCCGCGAACGGATCGATCACGGTCTTGAACACCAGCGCGGCGAACGGCGCGTTTGGATCGGCCTTGCGCTCGACCGGCTCGCCCGCTGGATTTTTTCCGGTAACGGCCGGGCGTTCGGCCGGCGAC
>DATJOQ010000484.1:0-2045 GCA_035506935.1 Binataceae bacterium (SeqCode)
GACCTGACTCCGTACAATATTTTCGCGGCCGGCCAAGACCAAATAGCTATCTCATTCATCGATCACGAAGGTACTCAGAAGACTTCGCGAGTGAGTATTAACCTCGCGCGAAATAGAATGCGCAATCTGGTGCAGTTGGGACATTTCGATCTTCCCGGTGTTACACGCACTGACAAGCTGCGCGTCTTTCTCAGCTATGCAGCGGTGATGGGCCTCTCAAAAGCGGCCCGCCGTCAATCGCTGCGGCGACTCTTAAAAATGATCGAGCAACGGCGCCGCCACGATCGCGCGATCAAGCGCGGCGCGCCGCAACCTGCGATAATTGCCCGAGGGGGCGTGGCCAGAGGCTGATGGCTGATCCAGTCAAAATATCCGTCGTGATGCCGGTCTATAACGAGGTTAAGACGATCGGCGAAGTTATCAGTCGGGTTCTCAATTGCGGCTTCGACAGCGAACTAATCGTGGTCGACGACGCTTCCACCGACGGCACCCGTGAATTTCTTCAGAACTTTCACCATCCCAATGTGAAGGTCTTCTATCACTCCAAAAATCGCGGCAAGGGGGCGGCCGTGCGTATGGGATTCTCGGCCGCCGCGAACCCTTACGTCGTCGTGCAGGACGCTGACCTCGAATATGATCCAAATGACTATCACGCGGTGCTCAAGCCGCTGCTCGATGGGCGCGCCGACATGGTATATGGCTCGCGCTTTCTCGGCGGCCCGCATCGCGTGTTGCTCTATTGGCACTACCTCGGGAACCGGCTGATTACGCTGGCGTCAAACATCGTTAGCGACCTGAACCTGTCGGACATGGAAACCGGCATGAAAGCGTTTGCGCGCGACAAGCTGCTGCAACTGCGCCTCAGCGCCAACCGCTTCACCTTCGAGCCCGAAATCACCATCAAGGCGAGCAAAGCCCGCTGGCGGATTTACGAGGTTCCCATCTCCTATTCCGGCCGGACTTACGAGGAAGGAAAAAAAATCGGTCTGCGCGATGCGTTCTCCGCGATTGGAGCAATTCTCTACTATAGGTTTGTCGATTAGTTGCGGAGACCGATCACGATTTGGATGCTGCCGCCAATATTGAAGAACCGCCGGTCCACGGCGGTGCCGCGCTTCCGATGACGGATGCTGCGCAGAACAAATCTCCCGAGCGCACATTGCGTGTTCTCGGGGTCGACCCCGAGCTCGGTTTTGCCGGCGGCGAGACGCAGGTGCTGGGCCTGGCGCTCGGGCTGCTGCGCCGCGGGCATCATGCTGAACTTGCCTGCGATCCGCGCGGAAGGCTGTGGGAGCGCGCGCGGCGCGAGGGCATCGAATGTCATCCGCTCGCGATCCGGAATGCGCTCGACTTTGCCGCCGGGATGCGGCTGCGAAATCTGCTTGCCGATACGCCATATGACGTCGTGCACTTCCACACCTCGCGCGCACATTCGATGGCGCCGTTGGCGCAAGGACGAGCCTCCGCGCTCGTCGTTACGCGGCGCATGGACTATCGCCCCAACTGGCTGTTCGCACCGATTTTGTATAATCGCGCGGTCGATGGGGTTGCTGCCATTTCGAGCAAAGTAGCCGAAACATTGATAGCGGCGGGCGTGTCGCGCGAGCATCTTCGAATCGTTCCGTCGGGCGTCGACTGCGATCATTTTCGTCCGGCAAGCTCGACCGAGCGGGAAGCCGCCAAGGCCCGACTAGGCATCAGCCGCGACGATTTCCTGATCGGAACGGTGGGGATGCTCGAGGAGCGCAAAGGCCATCGCTATCTGCTCGAGGCTATGGCGATGCTGAATCGCACGCGCGCCGAAGGATCGCACCTCAAATGCGCGATCGGCGGCGACGGTGAGATGCGCGATGAACTCGCTGAACTCGCGCGCAAATTAGGCATCGCCAGCGACATTCTCTTCTTAGGTATGATTGGCGATTCGCGTCAGCTACTTGATGCGCTCGACGTTTTCGTGTTTCCCTCGCTCAAGGAAGGGCTCGGGGTGGCCATGCTGGAAGCGATGGCGTGTGGATTGCCGGTGGTCGCGAGCCGCGCAGGCGGTA
>DATJOQ010000485.1:0-2596 GCA_035506935.1 Binataceae bacterium (SeqCode)
CTCCGTTAAGCCTGGAGTTGCGCTTCTTGCGATGCCGAGCTCGACGCCAGCGGCAGCGATCGCGCGGCGGTTCTATCATTGGTGAGCTGCATCCATCGTTCGAGCACCATCAGCGCCCATAGCTGATGGCTCAGATCGCCGCGGCCGCCGAGATGGTCACGTTTGAGCGCCTCGACTCGTTCGACTTGGAACAATCCGCGCCGGCGCACCTGGCTTGATGAGAGCCAGGATTCGAGCATCTCGCGCAGTTCGTGTTTGAGCCATCGCGCCAGCGGCGGATTAAATCCGCGCTTTGACTGCCGCAACATCCATCGCGGTAGCGCATCGCGCACGCTTTCCTTGAGCAGCCGCTTGCCGGCGTGGCGATCGATCGAAGCCGGTATGCCGGCGACGAATTCGAGCAGTCGATGGTCGGTCAGGGGTGCGCGAACCTCCAATCCGTGCGCCATACTCATGCGATCGCAATAGGCCAGCACGTTGGAGGGCAAGAAGGAGTGGAGGTCGACATAAAATGCCGCCTGCGCGAGACTTGCGGCGCCGACTTCGCGCGCGCGCACGAACAGGGATTTCAAGTAGTCATGTTGCTCAGGAGCGCCGAGCGATGCGAGCAGTCCGGGAGTATAGAGCGCGCGGCGCTCAAGCGCGTTGAAGTAGCCGACCCATTCGCAGTAAGCGTCCTCTGGCGCCATCTGCGCGGTTGCGAGCAACTCGCTCAGCCGCCGCCTGGCGGTGCGATCGGCCGCAGGGATCCAATCGGCCAATTGCGGAGGAATCCAGCGGCGCGATCGGCCGAATCGTTCGATCCAATGAAGCGCCCGGTAGCGTGGATAGCCACCGAGCGCTTCGTCACCGCCGTCACCGCTCAGCACCACTTTGACGTGTGGCCGCACGGCCCGGGCCAACGCGTAGCTGAGCAGAGCGGTGGGATTGCCGAAGGGCTGATCAAAACCGACGATCATCTGGTCGACGCCCGCTGCACAATCGGCGTCGACGCGAATCTGATGATTTCTGGCGCCGAGAGCGCGCGCGACAGCGGCGGCTGCGGCGGATTCATCGAGCGCACGATCGCTCGCGCCGAAGCCGACCGTAAACGTGCTGAGCCGCGTGCCGTACGCGCGCGCGGCGGCCACGATAGTTGCGGAGTCGAGTCCGCCGGAAAGAAACGCGCCCATCGGCACGTCGGCCACCAAGCGCGCACTTACCGCGTCGACGATACGTTCGCGCAGTTCGGCCACTACCTCGCGCCGCGGACGCGAGCGCGGCGTGAAGCGCAGCTCCCAGAAACGCTCGAGCCTGAGGCCGCGCCGGTCACGGACGATAAGATGACCCGGCGTCAATTCGTGGATACCGCGATAGATCGTGCGCGGAGCGGGGATGTAGAGATAAGCGAGATATTGATCGAGCGCCTGATAATCCAGTTCTGGATGGAAATTTGCGGCGTCGAGCAGGCCTTTGATTTCGGAGCACGCGGCGAAGGCGCCGCGATGTTCGAGATAGTAGAGCGGCTTTAGACCGACGCGATCGCGTGCCGCGATCAAACGATCGCGTCTGCGGTCCCAATAGACGAAAGCGAACATCCCGCGCAGGCGCGCGGCCGCGCCGGTGCCCCACGCGCCGAGCGCTTTCAGCAGCACCTCGGTGTCGGAGCGCGAGCGCAACTCGGGATAACCCAGCTCCGCGATCAGCTCGTCGCAGTTATAGAGCTCGCCGTTGTAGATCAGCACGCCGTCATCGTCAGTCATCGGCTGCGCCCCGGCCGCACTCAGATCGCGAATCGCCAGGCGCCAATGCTCGAGCTCAACGACCTCGACGGGATCGGACGATTCTTCGCCTGCGGAAAGCCATCGCCCGTAGCCGTCGGGTCCGCGATGGTTCAGCACGTCGCGCGAGCGCCATCGAAGGCTATCGCGCGGACCGATCTTTGCTCTCAAACCGCACATCGATCGTTCTCGCGACTGGCGTCGGCGGCGAAGTATCGCGCCACCGCGATTCCTCCCGGCGGCGCCTGATGCTTGCAATTGCGCAGCTCCCAATATTTCAACGAAGTCCAAAGCTCTGCGCTTGCGTGCATCAGGCAGAAGCGCCATCCGGCCGCGCCGTCGAGAAAGCCCAGGCGGATGAAGTACAGATAGAGGAAGTAGAGCAGCGGGCGGGCCGGTAGATACGGCCACAGCCGCTCCTTGACCATCCGCTTGAGCGCGAGCGGTCCGTGCAGGCTGTGCGCGGTGCGGATACGGCCGGTGCGCGCGCGGATCATCTCGGCGGCTTCGAGACTGGAGTAACGATTGTGCTTTGCGAGCCAGTGGCTCAGGTCGCGACGGTCTTCGTGGAGCAGGTCGGCGCGGCAGAATCCCACCTCTCCGTGCACGATCATGTGCTCATGCACCGCGCGATCTTCGTAGCGCGCCGCGCCGTGGCGAAACAGGCGCATCACCCAGCTCGGGTACCATCCGCAATGCCGAATCGGACGTCCGTAGAAGATGAACAGACGATTCAGATAGAACCCCTGGCGCCCGGCGGGATTCTTTACCAGGGCGAGAATTTCGTCGCGCAACGCGATGCTTACGCGCTCGTCGGCGTCGAGGATCAGCACCCA
>DATJOQ010000486.1:0-19614 GCA_035506935.1 Binataceae bacterium (SeqCode)
GTGATCAGCGTAGAGAGAAAGAACCTTTTGCTTATCCACTATCTGGTCCGTCCTGCATATTCGCCGGTTCGCCGGCGCCCGGTGTTGCGATCAATTCTGCGGCGACGTCAATGCTCGAAGCCGTTCAGTCATTAGCTTTCGGCCAATTTTTTCAGCTCGCTCTTGAGCATTTTGCCGACCGAGTTTTTCGGCAATTGATCAACCACGTTCACGCTCTCGGGCACCTTGAATCGCACCAAGTGCTTGGCGCAGAAGGATTTGAGCGATTCCGCATCGGCGTCGGCGTTGGGTTTGAGCGTCACGAAAGCGGCGATCCGTTGTCCATAAACGCGATCGGGCAGTCCGACGACCGCAGCTTCTTCGATCGCCGGATGACGATAAAGCACTTCTTCGATCTCACGCGGCGAGATATTTTCTCCGCCGCGGATAACGAGATCGTCTTTGCGGTCGACGATATAGCAGTAGCGATCTTCGTCCTGATATCCGATATCGCCGGTATGCAACCATCCGTTGGCAAGCGCGCGTGCGGTGGCCTCCGGCCGGTTCCAGTAGCCCTTCATCACGATATCGCCGCGCACCACGAATTCGCCGAGTTGTCCGACGGGAACATCACGATCGTCGTTGTCGACTACGCGCACCTCGATTCCGGGAAATGGCGGGCCGACCGAGCCCGGTTTTTGCGGAATGTCGCGCGTGATGTTTGCGACTGGGCCGGTTGTCTCAGACAATCCCCAGCCCTCGGTGACGTAGCCGCCGCATCGGCGCTGGATTTCCTGGATAACTTCGAGCGGCATCGGGCTGCCGCCGCAATCCCATTGCACGACCGACTCGGTATATTTCTCCGCGTGCGGAACCGCGAGCAGCTTGACCAGCATGGTCGGAACGGCAGGAACGATTCTGACTGAATACTCGCGGACCAGTTGCAGCGCGGTTTGCGGATCGAATCGGCGCATCATCACGACGGTGTTGCCCATCAGCAGCGTCGTGATCGCGACGGATAAGCCGTATACATGCGCCAGCGGGAGCGGCATCAGGATGGAATTGAGCCGTGAATCCTCGTTGCCCGACACGTAGAGCCCGTACGAAAGCAGCGCCTGGGCGTGAAAATTCCTGTGTGTCAGCATCACGCCCTTGGGCTTGCCGGTGGTGCCCGAGGTATAGATGAACGCGGCAACGTCGTCGTCGCGCCCGTCGACGCCATCGTACTCGGATGCCTGCGATAGCACCTCGTCGTAGCAGATGGTCTCCATGTGTAGTCCGTCAGTGGTGACGACGTGCCGAAGATCGCGGCATCGATCGCGCACGGATATGAATTTGGAGGCGAGCTCGGGATTGGTGATCGCCACCTTGGTGGAGGAATCGTTCAGCAGAAATTCGAGGTCACCTGCGGTCAGGACACTCATGGTGGGAATGACGATCGCGCTGAGCCGCGCGCAGGCGAGATAGGCAGTCCAAACCTCGCGGCAGTTTGGCAAATGGATCAGCACGCGATCGCCGCGTTCGACGCCGAGGTTTCGCAGCGCACCCGCGAGACGGCGCGATTCGGCGCCCAGAGCGCGATTGCTGAAATGACGGCCTTCGAAAATCAGCGCGTCGTATTCGGGAAATTTGTTCTCGTTATCCGTTATCAGTGTGCGCAGGTGTGCCATTGGATATGTCGCCGCCGCAAGTGACTATAGCTGAATTACGTAATCACCGAACTTGTTGACTCGCAGTATCTGCTCCGCAAATAGCATCACAGTAGTATTTTCCTGCTCGATTACGGCCGGCCCGACAATACTCATTCCATGCGTGATGCGAGCGCCGTCATAGGTCGGCGTGCTCACGTAGCCGCGCGTGTTGCCGAGATACACGTCGCGTTTGGCTTTCAGCGCGCGGGCCGGCGAGCGCGGGCCGCGCGGAAGCTCATGACCGTCGACTGCTCGAATCCGTCCGGTTCCGGTAACGCCCCAATGGAAGAAATCGACCGGGCTCTCGCGAACGCAATAAGTGAACATCCGTTCGTGCAACGCGTGGAACGATTCCTTGATCTCGCGGATATCCTTTTGCGTCAAACGATGGCCGCTGGGCACCGGTACCGTCAGTTCATGGATCTGATTCGGATATTTCGCATCGGCGAAACGCGCGAGCTTGATATTGGAGGCGGCGAATCCTTCTTCGCTCAACTCGGCGCGCGCCCGGGTCTCGAGCTCGGCGAATAAGTCGTTCAGATCATCGAGATCGAGGGTTTCGCTGTTGCAGGCCAGGGTCTTTAAATGGTCGTGCCTAACGTCGCTCACGACCATCCCGTACGAACAAAACACCCCGGCGTATCGCGGGATCAGAATCTTGCGTATTCCGAGTTCGGAGGCGAGGGTGGTGGCGTGAATCGCGCCGGCGCCGCCGCCGACCACCAGCGTATATCCACGCGGATCGATGCCGCGCTCTATCGACACCGCACGGATCGCATTGACCATGTTGTGGTTTACGATACGGAAGATTCCTTCCGCCGCTTCGGCGGCGTCGAAGCCGAGCGGCCGCGCAATTTGCTCGGTGATGACTTCGCGCGACAAATCCGGCTCGACGCGCCTGCGGCCGCCGAGAAAGAAATCCGGATTGATGTAGCCTAGAACGAGATTGGCGTCGGTCACCGTCGGCCGCTTTCCGCCCTGGGCGTAGCAAGCCGGGCCTGGATCGGCGCCGGCGCTCAGCGGACCAACCTGGAGCGCGCCGCCGCGGTCGATCCAGGCGATACTGCCGCCGCCAGCACCGATCGAATGCACGTCAACCGCCGCGACTCCGACCGGCATCTCGTGCACGCGCATCCGCTTGCTCAAGGTCGGCGCGCCGCCGCTGATCAAACAGACCTCGAAGCTGGTGCCACCCATGTCGATCGCGATCAGATCGGATACTTCCTCGCGCCTGGCGCAGAAGAGCGCGGCGGCTGGACCTGCCGCGGGGCCGGAAGCCAAGGCATAGATCGGTTTGCGCAGAACTTTGTCGATGGTCGAACTTCCGCCGTTGAGCTGGATGAACAGGACGTGGCGCTGAAGGCCGTTGGCGCGCAGGAAGTTTTCCAGCTCCTGCATGTACTGCGAAATGCCGGGCAGGATGTAGGCGCTGAGCAAGGCCGCGCAAGTGCGTTCCCATTCGCGGATCGCGGGCAGGACGTCGCAGCTCAACACCACCGGCACGCCGGGGAGCTCGCGCTCGAGGATCGCCTTGACCCGATTTTCATGAACCGGATTGATCACCGACCAGAGCAATGCCACCGCGACCGCGCGAACCTGCTCTCGCGCAAGGGTTTTTGCCGCTTCGATCACCGAGTCTTCGTCGAGCGCGGTGGTGATATCGCCCTTGTAATCGATCCGTTCGCGCACCGGGAGTCTGAGATGGCGTGGGACGAAATCGACCGGCGGCGCCATGTTCAGGTTGAATCGCTCGGGCTTGTAGCCGTCGCGAAAATAGATGACGTCGCGAAAGCCTTCCGTGCAGAGCAGCGCGGTCTTGGGGCCGTTGCGCTGAATTACGGTATTGGTCGCGATAGTCGAGCCATGCACGAAGAGGTCGATGCGGCTTAAGAATTCCTGCAGCGCGAGTCCTTGCGCCTGCGCCAGATGCTCGAGACCTTCGCGCACGCCTCTAGCCGGCTCGCGCGCGGTGGTGGGTTCCTTCCACAGCACGATGCGCCCGCGATCGTCGACCACGGAAAAATCGGTGAAGGTGCCGCCGATATCGATTCCAACCACGAAGCGCATCGCGCGAAGACCGTACGCTACTGAGGATCGAGCACGTAAAGGTCTTCGGGCCGTTTGTGCTGCTCGAGCCAGGTAGCGGCCGATGGTTGATTCGGTGTGACCAAGGGCAGCGCTCCGCGGTGCGCGGCAATCTGGGTTCGCGCGTGCGCGGTTGCGGCTTCATCGATCGCGAACGTATCAGGATCCAGAATCACGCCGTAAATTTCCCGCGCGGTCTCGAGGTCGATGATGCCGCCGCACGCGTCGTCGCGCACGCGCCCGGGTTCGCGCTCGAGCGGGTCGCCGTAGCCGCCACCGCCCGAGGAAATTCCCACCCAGACTTCGTCGGGATTGATCGTGAGATGCCCCTTCGCCGAGCAAAAGGTGCGCTTGCCAGTCGTGCGGTTCTCTTTATAATTGCCGCCACCGATTCCCGGCGTGCCGCCCAGCACTCCGTGCGGGGGATTTGACGCGCCGTCGCCGAACAGATGACATTCCATCGGCTCGCCGTCGGGACGAATCACAATGTTCACGCCAGGGCCGCCGACGTTCTTGCCATGGCCCATCGAGTTCGGTTCGATCTCCATCCGCTCGACCGCAAGCGGATGCAGCAATTCGAGCATCTCGATACTCAGAATGCGCAATCCGCCCAACGCGGCGATGGTTCCGATCACCGGCCATCCGTCGCCCACCGGCGAAGCACCTCCGCCAGCCGCGCCGTTGAACAGCATGCAGCCCCAATCCGAGTTGCGTCCATCGCGCTTGTCGATCCCGGAGAGCACCGGCTCGCAATGAACGCGGCCGTAGCCGGCCGACACGCGCTCCGGCACCGCCTGCGCCAGCGCCTTCCAAACCGCATCCTGCATCGGATCGCCCGGGACGATCGTCGCGAGCGCGGTCGAAGCCGGATAGGTTGCGTTGCACACCGTACCCTTGGGCGCCTTGCCGACAATGTGGCGCAGGCAGCCGTCGTTGTGGGGAATCGCAGGGTCGATGCAGCACAGCACGGGCGCGCCGGCGGCGGCTTGCAACACGCCATTGGAAGCGTTTCCCGCGCCCGCGGTTTGCGGCGCGCTGCCGGTATAGTCGACCTCGACCCGATCGTTGCCGATGCGAACTGTGGCGCGGACGTAAACGTCGGTGTTGCCCTGTCCGTCGCTATCGATCCAGGTCTCGCCGATATATTCGCCCTTGGGCATCGAGCGAATCTCATCGCGCATGCGGCGATCGGCGTGATCGAGAATCGCGTCGACGTAGGACATCGTCTGGTCGGGACCGTACTGCTCGACCAGTTCGAGCAAACGCTTGCGTCCGGTCCAGATCGAACCCAACTGCGCCATCAGGTCGCCGTATAGCCAGTCGCGGTAGCGGAGATTCGCGAGGTAGAGCCGGATAACATCCTCGCGCGGCTTGCCGCGCTCGTAAAATTTGATCGGCGGAATCGTCAGCCCTTCCTGCCATACGTCTTTGGCGGTGGCGGGAACGCTGGTCGGAATGTAGGAGCCGATATCGAGTTGATGGCCCTTGGTTGCGCTCCAGAAGAGATGCTTACCGCGGTAGAAAACCGGACACGCGGTGACCACGTCGCCGACGTGAGTGTTGCCGCTGTACGGATCGTTGCAAACGATCACGTCGCCGTCGGCGATGTTGTCGGCAAAAACGCGCGCGATCTCCTCGATCACAACGTGCATCGAGTTGGTATGAATCGGCAGGGCGTCGGCCATGCAGACCTGGCGCGCCTGATTATCGAAGATCGCGCAGGAGAAATCCTGCGCCAGGGCGAGGATCGAGGTCCACGCCGTGTATTCGAGCGTGAGCGTCATCTCTTTGGCAATCGCCTTGAAGCGGTTGAGCAGCACGCTGAAAGTCACCGGATCGAAGGCTTCGGTCAGCTTGCGCGGGCGGCGCGAGGGCGTCAGACCTTGCACGCTGCGCGCCGGCATCCGGCGTTTGGAAGGTTTCGGCTTTGCAAACTTGAGTTGCTTGAGAACTTTGCGATCCATAAGCCTCACCGTAGTGTTTTAAACGACGAGCGATCGATCGGGGCTATGCGAACAAGTGTTCGCATAGCGATGGGAATGGTGTCAAGGCCGCGTCAGTATCGGTTCGCCAAAAGGCGCGCGGCTCTCGCTACGCGGGGCTACGGCTTCGACAGCAAGTCCCCCTTGCCGGTCGCCAGGTCGACTGGGACCGAGGCGTGTTCATGGATGATCAGCCAGCGCCCGTTGGTCTTTTGCAGCACGTCGGTTACTCGAACGTTGAGATCGATCGGTTTGCCGTCCTTGCCGGTACCCGCGACGTGCTGAATCATGCGCGCGTATCCAAGCTTGTGGTCAGCAACAACGTTGAGGTCAACCAAATCGTAAGTGATGGGGCCGGAAAACATGTCGAGAAAATTCTGCCAATCCTTTCGGAACGCATCGTAGCCCTGATATTCGCGCGGCGGCGCCAGATCGAATACGACCAGAGTATTTCCGGGCGGGTAGTTTTTCATTATGGCGTCGAGATTCCGCGCTTTCGCGTCGGCGGCGATTTTTTCCTCCACTGCTTTGATCTGAGCGACCTCGTCGCCCTTCGCTTCGGCCCAGTTCCACAGACCGCCAAGAACGACTGCGAGCGCCAGGATGCACAAGGCGATTGTTACCCTCTTCATATTGCGGCCTCCTGCGTAAGGATTGTGAGATTCAAGCGAGTATGCGAACGCTTGTTCGCATAGCTATCGGATGCTTGTCAAGCGACTATTCAGAGCGATATCCGCAGGCTGTACCAGGTTGCGCGGCGACAAGTAGCGAAACAGGATAATAACACCGGGGATCAGATAAACCAGCGAGGCCGGAACCCACATAATCATTCCGGCCATGATCTGATCGTCGAGAGGGCTGATCCCTGCGATTCGCGGTGCGGTCGCGTAGTAGGGATAGAGCAGCTTGCCGGTGAAAGTAAACAAGGCGGCCAGCGCCGTATTCTGCATGTCGGCGAAGAGAAGATAAGGCACCATGGTCCAACGCGGCCATCGCGGCAGGCTGGGCCAGGGCTGGATAACAGGCCACCAAAACATCAACGCGGTAGTGAAAAAGCATGCGTGCTCGAGCGTGTGGACGGTGTCGGAGCGCAACGCGAGCTGGAAAGCGGCCGGCGCGTGCCATCCCCAAGTGGCGAGCGTGAATGCGAGCCAGCAAACCAGCGGTTCCGTCAGCCATCGGAAAATCGCGCGCACCGATCGCGACCTGCTGATCGGTCCGACTACCGGTTTGGCTAGCCAGACAGGCAGGCCACGGATGAGAGGTATGGCAGGCGCGCCCGCCAGTAATAAGGGCGGAGCTACCAGCATCAACAACAAGTGTTGAACCATGTGCACTTGCAGCAGCAGGTCGTCGAATTGTTCCAATGGCGATGCGATCGCTATCCAGAGGGCCGCGATGCCGCCCGAAAAAGCTACCAGCCTGCGAGTCGGGAATCGCAGTGGCATCTGCCGGTGCAAGCGAGAGAAGCCGCGCGAATATAGCACGAGCGCCAGCACAAAGATCGTGATGGGAAAAAAGGGCGGTGACCAAGATTCTATCGCGGAACGAATCGCGAGGTTCACAACTCACCGATGGGGTTAGTGTGTCTGGTTCGCAGGCGGTTTGCCGGGTCTGGCGGCGTCGCGCGCGCCGGGCTCACCGCCAGGATGCATCGTGTTGAGAAACGCGACGATCGCGTTGACTTCGGCGGGTGACAGATTTTTCCCGTAAGCGGGCATATTGCCGCCGCCCTGGATGATTTGACGTACCATCTGATCGGGCGTCAGGCGCGTCGCAACAGCGTCGAGGGTCGGTCCACGCATACCACCTTTGCCGCCCAGCGAATGGCAGTTGCGGCACTGTTTACTCTGCACCAGCACCGCGCCGCGCAATTCCAAAGGCGAACGCCCCTTGACGTATGCAACCGGCGTGGGCGCCGCGCTCCACGCGTCCATTTCGGGCGACCACGGAGAGTAGGTTCCAAGCCACGTGAGAGTTCCAATAGCGGTGAATATCAGGATGATTACAACGACCGAGAAGGGCCGCCGGCGCCAGCTCTTCTCTCCAGTTCCCGAAATGAATGGCAGCAAGAACAAGCCGGCGATCGCGATCGGAGGCCCGATTAGCATCAGGAAGGTTTCGGTCCATGGCGGCAGCAGCGCGAACACGGAGAACAGCCAGAGAAAGAAAAAATCGGGGCGCGGTACGGTTTGTATAATCGTCGGATCGGGCTCGCCATTGGGACCGAATGGTCCACAAACCGCCGCCACCACCAACAGCGCAAGAATAATCAGCCCCGCGAACACGACGTCCTTTTGCGCGGCAAACGGGAAGAAAGGCTCGCCGTCGCGCTTCACCAGTTCTTCGTACTGTTGCAGGTAGGTATCGCGACGAACTATTCGGCCCGGCATCGGGTATTCGTTGATTCCGAGTCGCAAAACCAGAAACAGATGCAAGCCGACGAAGGCAAGTAGTAATCCGGGAATTACGAAAACATGCAGCGCGAAGAATCGCGATAATGTTTCGCCGGCGATAATTGGACCGCCGAGGATTAGATCGACGAGTCGAGAACCTATTACCGGCGATCGCCCGGCAATCGACGCACCGATTCCCAGTCCCCAGTAGGCGTCCTGATCGAATCGCAAGACCTGGCCGGTAAATGCCATTCCGAGCGTGCACAGCAGCAGCACGCATCCGGCAACCCAGGTGAGTTCTCTCGGATACTTGTAAGCTCCGAACAAGTAAACCTGCACCAGGTGGATCAGCATCAGGGCGACCATGAAATCGGAGCCCCAGCCGTGGAGCGCGCGCAAATACCATCCGAGCGGCTGCTGGTAATTCAAATATATTAAACTTTCCCAGGCGCCTTGCGCGGAAGGTGTATAGACAGTCGCGAGACAAATGCCGGTGACGAGCTGCAGCATCAGGACGACGAAGGTTGCGCTGCCGAATACATACCACCAGCTTGCCGAGCTGCGCGGAACCGGATGCTCCGAGACTTCGACAATGGTCGAGCGCAATCTGACGCGAGCGTCGAGCCAATCGCTGACCTGGGTTAACAGAGACTTAAGAGACATCGCGGATCTCGCTTAGCGGAAGCCTAGACGGTTGGTTGGCCAAGCGTGGGTAACTGGCCCGCGCGCACCCAAAGTTTTCCGGCGTCGATCTTGTGTTCGTATTGGAACAGCGGCCGAGGCGGTGGTCCCGAGGCTTGACGGCCGTCGGAGTAGTATACGCCGCCGTGACAGGGGCACATGAAAAGGCCTGACTCCGAGAACCATCGCACCGGACATCCGAGGTGAGTGCAATTGATTGCCAGGACTTTGAAATCGTCACCGGCCTCGCGTCTGACCCAGCAGGGAATTTTCGCGGTCGCTCCGTCCCATGGTTTTCTGAAGGGGTTTAGATACTCGGCTAACCGTGTCTGATGTTCGGGAAAGTCAGTCAATGGACCGAGCGATACCCAGTCGAGCCAAACGAAGCGGCGCGCAGGTGATAGTAAGTATCCGACTACTGGAATGGCGAACAGGGTAACGGCGATAGCATTAATGACGATACCTAGTCCAAGGAGAAACGATCTGCGCGAGGTATCACGCGGGCCGATGGTTTGGTTGTTGTCGGGCGTTTGGTTCATGGTGATCACCGTTATTGGTCACGACCCGCGTACGAGGTTCCAACCGGTGTGGCAGTACGCTTTGATGCGAGCCAAGCAATCACATCTGAAACCTGATCCGCGCTCATTTGCTGGCCCGCCAAGTCATCCTTCCAGTCGGGATGACCGAGGTCGGGACGTCCGGCTATCACTATCGCGCGCAGATCCTGATCGCTGATCAGAGCGAGGTACGATCCGTCGACGATAGAGCCCGGTGCTGAGCCGCCGCGACCGTCGGCGCCGTGGCAGGACTGACAGAAGGTGGCGTATACGGTGGCTCCGCGCGCCGCGTCGCCGGCACTGTTAGCGACATATGGCGGCGCGCCGGCAGCGGCACTCGCCGAAGCCCATCGGCTCCTGATGCCGCCCACGATGATCGCGATTTGCTGGTCGGTGAGCATTCCGCCCGCGCTTTGCGCGAATGCCGGCATCGGCGTGCCGCGAACGCCCTGTGTAATAATTTTCGTCATCGTAGCGTCATCGACGATTGACAGGTAGACCGGATTATTGAGCGCGACGGCGCCGCCGAACTTGCCATTCGCGCCGTGGCATCCGGCGCAATTTTGATCATAGAGCGAAGAGAAGTTGACGACCGCTGATGGGGCCAGTGGATAATCCGCCAGGGTAGGACGTCCGGGCATCGAATCGCATCCGACTGAGCAAAGCGTGAGAAGCAACGCGCCCGGAAGCATCCAGCGCAGCATGACGCTCATCGCTCACCGTCCGTTGGTCGATCGCCGCCTTCGAAACGCGTCTCGAGGCCGGTTCGGACGGCGAACGGGAGATGCTGGAGCGTGCGAACCCTTTCGGTGCGATCGATTACATAGCCGGCGACGGCGCCGAAGGCTATCTGGCAAAGGATAAACCATCTCCACTCGATACGTTGATCGAGCAGCGGATTGATCACGTCCAACGTAGCCCAGAGCAATCCGGTCCAAAGCAGCGGCGCAACAAACGCGGCAAACAAAGCCGGGTAGTGCGGAAACATCGGCAACAGAACTCCGTACAACAATCCCACCAATACGGACGCGATCGCATGCATCATCAAGGCGGCGCTGAAGGCGGTGAGATTGAACATGCATAAAGTGGCAGTGTCCGCGTGCGCAAGATCCGGCATCACGGTAGCGGCCAGAATATTAATCGTGTACCACGGGCTGCCGTGCAGTATGATTCCTTCGGCTACTGCCAGCACGGCCATAACGAAGCCGCCCGCAATTCCACCCTTGATTCCGGCGGAATAAGGATGAATCGAAAGCGGCAGGACGGCGCGATTGAAGTCCTCGCCCACTTTCAGATAGGTGACGGGGGCCCTGGCGGGGACGGTTATTATCGTTTCGGGCTCGACCGTGATTGATTCCTCGGCCTCAACCGGCAGGACATCGGTGAACCAGGTCACCGCACCCGCGATCGCGATCATTATTCCAACGACGGTAACCACGAGGCTCGTAACCATTCCGGCGAAACCGAGCGTAACGCCGAGCGCAAACAGCATCGGCGACGCCGTCGGGGTAGGTATCCTAATTCGCCCAGCTTCGGATGAACCTGGCTCTTCCATCGTTATCTATCCGAAATCAACGGCCTATTATGTATACCGTGGTGAAAACGACTATCCACACGGCGTCGACGAAATGCCAATACCACGACAGTACATCGACTCGCTCGACGTGACGCCCCTCCATATGACCGAGCAGGGTCAGAATAGTCACTAGAAAGATCAAAGTCAGCCCGACGGTCACATGCAAAGCGTGTAGTCCAACCAACGAATAGTAAGTCGTTCCGAAGAGGTTAGTACTTATCGTGAGGCCGTCATGATAAATCAGCTTATGCCATTCGAACGCCGTGCCGATTAGAAATTCCAATCCGAGCGCCAGAGTCACTACCCACCAGAGTAGAAAACCTCCGATCGAGCCGCTGCGAAGCGCGCGTACCGCAAGGAAGATCGTAACGCTGCTCGACAACAAACAGATGGTATTCACGATCGGCGGAGAAAGAACGTCGCGGGGAAAAGGAGGAGTGAGGCTCTTACCGACATAGAATAGATAGGCGACGACGAAAATGGAAAAGAAGGAGGATTCCGTGAGAATCAGCAAATAGATTCCGACCCTGCCTTTATACGGAAGGGTTTTTGCCCATTCGGTCCGCGAATCCGAGGCTATGATTGGTGACGCTGCCATTATCGCAATTCCGCTTTCATCGAAGCTATTCGTAATTCCAATCCGGATCCTCGGGATGCTTGAGATCCCACAGCGGACGCCGGCTCTGAACTACCGGTTCGCTAGCGAAATTATAAGCTGGCGGTGGGGACGTGGTTGCCCATTCCAGGGTCCATGCGTCCCACGGATCACTGCCAGCGGAGTCGCCCGAACGCAGTGAAGTCAACACGTTGATTACCAAAAACAACACGCCGGCAGCCTGGAAGATCACTCCCAGCGATGTTACGAAGTTCAATGTCTCGAGTCCGCGTCCGGGCTGATAGGTATAGATTCGGCGCGGCATTCCGTAAAGCCCGCAAAAGTGCATCGTATCGAAAGTCAGGTGATAGCCGATCAAGAACAGCCAGAAGTGCCACTTACCCAACCGCTCACTGAGCATTTTTCCAGTAGCTTTGGGAAACCAATAATAGATAGCGGCGAAGATCATGAATAAGATCGCGCCGACCAATACATAATGGAAATGAGCAACGACGAAGTAGGTATCGGTCAACTGCCAATCAAACGGCGCGGCGCCGAGCATAATTCCAGTGAGGCCTGCGATCAGGAATTGCAGCAAAAAGGCGATCGAGAAGAGCATCGGTACTTTGAACCGAATCTTGCCGCCCCACATGGTTCCGACCCAATTAAAGATTTTGATTCCAGTCGGCACGGAGACCAGCATGGTGGAGGCGACGAAAAACGAGTTGCCAGCCGGGGTCATGCCGACCGAGAACATGTGATGGGCCCATACGCTCAAGCTAATAAAAGCAATTGCGGCGGACGCAGCGACCATCACCTCGTAACCGAAGAGCACCTTGCGCGAGAATACCGGAATAATCTCGTTGGCAAACGCGAAAGCGGGTAGCACCAGTATGTAGACTTCGGGATGGCCGAATATCCAGAAAAAGTGTTGCCACAAAATCGCGGATCCGCCCGCCTGGGTATCAAAGAAATGAGCGCCCGCGAAGCGATCGAGCAGAAGCATCACCTGAGCGGCGGCCAGCGGCGGCAGCGCGATCAGAATTTGGAAGGAGACTATCACCGCGAGCCATACCAGGACCGGCATTTTGGCAAGCGTCATGCCTTTGCAGCGCATCGAGAAGGCCGTGGCGATTATATTAATTGCTGTCGCAGTCGAGCCGACGCTGGTGAGAAAAACACTCAGTATCCAGTAGTCAGTGCTGTTACCGCGGGAGAACGCACGTTCGGTCAGGGGCGCGTACGCGAACCATCCGACGTCGGGCGCGCTTCCGGCTCCGTAAAGGCCATCGCCGCCGATGTAACTGAAATACAGAAGCAGCGAGCCGAATAGCCAGATCCAGAAGCCGAAGGCATTAAGCCGTGGGAAGGCCAGGTCGCGCGTGCCGATCATAAGCGGCACAAGGTAATTGAAGAAGCCAGTAAGAATGGGCATTCCGACGAGGAACACCATCGTGGTGCCATGCATCGTCATCAGGCGATTGAAGCTGTCAGGAGGGACGATGCCGGCGTTCGGCACGGCGAGTTGCAGCCGAATGGCCGAGGCCTCAAGGCCCGCGATGACGAAGAAGACCAGACCGCCGACGATATACATCAGGCCGAGGCGCTTGTGATCGACGGTGACGACCCACTCGTGAATCCGTCCGAGCACCGGCAGCGAGACGCGCTCGCGTCCGGCGCCCAAAGCGATCTCGTGTTCGATGCTGCCGGCCATGATTATCCCCTACCGAAGCGTGACCAGATAAGCGACCAGGTCGTTAAGATCATTCTCGCTCAGATTCATCGCGGGCATCAGCGCGCCGGGTTTCATGGTGCTGGGATCGCGCACCCAGATTTTGAGGTGCTCCGGCGTATTCATCGCGACCCCGGAGCCGAGCGTCACGCGCGCCATCAGATGGGTCAGATCGGGGCCGAAGCGGCCTTGCGCTGCAGTGCCGTTCACCGTGTGACAATTGACGCAGGCGGTGGTCTCGAAAATCTGGCGGCCGTGCATCACCGCGGGCTCTGCGGACCAGGCTTGTTTTTGCGCGGCGACCCATCGATCGAAGTCGGCGCGCGGTTCGACGATCACGCGCAGCAGCATCATTGCGTGCTCGGTACCACAATATTCACCGCACTGACCGAGGTAGGTGCCGGCCTCGTGCGGATCTATCCAAGTCGAGTTTTTGCGGTTGGGGATTACGTCGGTCTTGCCGGCTAATCGCGGAACCCAGAAGCTGTGGGCGACATCGGCAGATTCGAGGTCGAGAAAGGTGGGTGTCGGATGTTTCGGGTCGCTCAGCGGCACGTGAAGCTCGTTGGCGGTTACCACGCCAAGCTCGGGATATCTGAACTCCCACCACCACTGATGACCGATTACGCGCACGCCTATCGCATCTGGCGGGCGCGGCGCGGCCTGAATCGAATAAATCGTGCGGACGGTGGTGAGCATCAGGACAAAAACGATGAGCAGGGGCGCCGTGGTCCAGGCAAGCTCGATCGGGTTGCTGCCATATACCTGGGCCGGTTCGCGGTTGTCGTCACCGCGCGAAGGAAATTTGACGACGCAGTAAACGATCAGGCCGCCGACCACCAGGAAGATCACGGCGCAGATGGTTATCGAAAAATAAGCGAGGGTCGTGATCTCGCGGGCGGGTGTCGAAACGTGGTCGAATATATAGCTGGGCGGAATCTTGGCGTTGCTCTGCCCCATGCCCCAATCTTCGGCGAGCGCCAGCGCCGGCGTTGCAGTCAGGACCAAAAGGAGCGACAGCCAACGGTTCATGATCTTCGATTAGCGTATAGTGTCTGGCAGCCTCTAACCGACGCCAGTTTCGCCTAACCGATGCGAGAAGTCTACAGATTGGATATTGCCGTTGTGTGAACGATGCGGCGATTCGATCGGCGGCTCGATGGTCGCTTTGCCTGCGGGCGATGACTATCAAACCGACAAATCGCCGCGGTCGCCGGAACTCAACCTCTACCCTCGGTGTTTTCCAGATAGGAAGCGAAAGACGTGAGACTTACAATCAACTGGAGTTTGGCGATTTTACTGGTGGCGAGCGCCGCCCTATTGAATTCGCGAGGCATCGTGCGAGCGGAATCGGACAACAAGCTGGCCACGGCGACCTTTGCCGGCGGATGCTTTTGGTGCATGCAACCGGCGTTCGACGGACTTCCCGGCGTGGTTTCGACCCAGGTTGGCTATACTGGCGGGCACACGGTCAATCCGACGTACGAAGAGGTTTCGAGCGGTACCACGGGTCACGCCGAATCGCTGCAGGTGACATACGATCCCGAAAAGATCAGTTATCGAAAACTGCTTGATGTGTACTGGCACAATATCGATCCAACTGTTCGCGACCAGCAATTCTGTGACGAAGGGACGCAATATCGGACCGTGATTTTCTTTCATGACGCCGAACAGGAGCGCGAAGCGAAGGAGTCGAAGGCGGAGCTGGAGAAAAGCAAGCCGTTCAAGGGGCCGATCGTTACGGAGATAGTTCCGGCCAGCACGTTCTATCCCGCCGAGGATTACCATCAGCAGTATTGCCGAACGCACAAGGTTTCCTACGGTATCTATCGATACAACTGCGGCCGCGATCAGCGCCTGCGCGAGCTCTGGGGTGCGGCTGCGGCAAGTCACTGAAGCAAAAGATGGATCAGAGCGTCGACCGCAAGCAGTTTCGGCGGATAAGCCGGCGCGAGCTGCTCAAGATGAGCCCGCTGCTCCTGCTCGGCGGATTCGCATGGCCATCCAGCCGCGAAATTTTGTTAAATGCCGGAGCGCGATTCAACGACTGGGCGGAGGCGAGATGGTATCGCTCGCATCATACGGCGCCGACGTTCGCTGATTCGGAAGTCGTTCCGCTGAGCGCGTTTCCGTACAACGGCTACGACGTACTCGATCCGGAAATCGATTTCGAGACGTGGCGGCTCGAAGTTAGCGGTCTGGTGAAGCGGCCTGGAGCGTTCACCCTGGCGCAAATTCAGGCGCTGCCCAGGGTGACGCAAAACACCCGTCACGTGTGCGTCGAGGGATGGGAGGCGATCGGCAACTTCGGCGGTGCACGCCTGCGCGATTTCCTGACCATGATCGGCGCCGAAGCGAATGCGCGTTTCATCTACGTCGAGTGTGCGGATGACTATTACGAATCGCTCGACATGGCGACCGCGATGCAGCCGAATTCGCTGCTGTGCTACGAAATGTACGGGAAGCCGCTGATGCGCGGGCATGGGGCGCCGTTGCGACTCACGCTGCCGACCAAGATCGGCTACAAATCGGCCAAGTATCTGACCAAGCTCGAGGTAACCAACGTCCTGCGGCGGCGCGGGTACTGGGAGGACCAAGGCTATCCGTGGTTCTACAGCCTCTAAAAGATGGGGCGATGAGCGGGCGAAAGCAGGCCGAAATCATCAATATTGAGAGCGACTCCGGTGAAATCGCCGAGCGCGCCGCCTACGAGCATCCGCTACCGATTCGATGGTGCCATTGGCTGGCCAGCGTGTCGACTTTAATCCTGATTTTCAGTGGATGGCAGATTTTCTGGGCGTTTCCGAGCTTCGGACCCAAGATCCCGCAGCACGACTTCATCCATCTGCCCGAGGCGCTGATGCTGGGTGGATGGCTGGCCGGCGGTCTGCAATGGCACTTCACTTTCATCTGGATCTTCGCCGTTACGGGCGCAGTGTACGTCGCGTATCAGATCATCAGCGGGCATTTTCGGATGGCGTTGTTCATGCCGAAGGACTTGCCCGGTGTATGGCCGATGATTCGCCATTATTTTCTGTTCGGTCCGAAGCCGCCGCAGGATCAACCTTATAATCCGCTGCAGAAACTCGCCTACACCGCCGCGATCGGACTTGGGGGGTTGGCGCTGCTGAGCGGGATGGTGCTGTACAACCCGGTGCAGTTCTCGCTGCTGACCCGGTTGATGGGCGGCTATCGCCTCGCGCGAGTCTGGCATTTTGCGGTGATGACGGCGTTCCTGATGTTTATCGTGGGACATCTGGTGATGGTTGCGCTGCATGGATGGAGCAATTTCGTTTCAATCCTGACGGGATGGAAGCGCAATCCTGAATACTCCGTGTCGCAGTTGCCTGATTTGCCGCCGGCGGAAGAAAATCAAACTCGCGGTTAGTAGACTACTTGCGCTACGATCGGAGTTCGCGTTCGGTCGAGAGTGCACTTGCGCCGGCCGTCGCAGATCGATCGATTATGGAAGATACGCGAAGACGTTGGGGTGAGACGCCGTGGGATCGTGGCAACATTCCGCATCAAGCCGTCACCGACACGAAAACTGACGTAGCGATCATAGGTGGCGGACTGACCGGCGCCTCCACGGCCTACCATCTGGCGAAGAGCGGCATTCGTTGCATCCTTTTCGAAGCCGCGCGTGTGGGCGATGGCGCGAGCGGCAGGACCGGCGGGCTGGTGCTCGAGGGGACCGCGGTTGGGCCGCGTCCCGAAGTGGATACGTGTCTCGCGGAGCTCGAGAAGCTGGTGGCCGCAGAGCACATCGATTGCGATCTGCATCTTCCGGGATGTTGGGAGATCGAGCATCGAATGAGCCAGATCGATCCGATGCTGCCGTGGAACGACAATGGTCTGCCCGTATGTGTCGCGCGAACCGTGCCGGGTGGAGTGGTACAGCCCGCCGCGCTGGTCGGCGGAATCGCGCGTGCTGCGGCCAGGCTCGGCGCCGGCATTCGCGAGAACGCGGTGGTCACGCGAGTTGCGATTGCGACTCGCCTCGAGGTCGAGGTTGATGGCGAAACTGTACGTCCCGGGCACGTGGTGATCGCCGCCAATGCGTGGATAAATCAAGTTGTTCCTGAGACGCCGCCGCTTAGAAGCTCGCTCACATTCGCGTGCGCTACCGAACCGCTGAAACCCGCGACGCTCGAGGCGATCGGCTTGAGCGCCAACATTCCTTTTTATACTGCCGACATGCCGTATCTATGGGGACGTACCACCGCCGACGGATGCGCGATTTTCGGCGCGGAATTGGTCTTCGGATCGCCGGCGGCGCTAGAAGAAATCGACGTGAGAGTGGGACGTTCGGGCGAGGTTCTCGCTCGGCTTGAGCGCCGCGTCCAGCACCTGCATCCGGCGCTTGCCGAGATTCGATTTTCCGCATCATGGGCGGGCCCGATCGCGTTTAACGATCGCGCGGTGCCGCTTCTCGGAAGGCATCCGCGCTCGGCGAAAGTTTTTGTTGCCGGCGGATACGCCGGGCACGGAGTGGCTCTCAGCGTGCGAGCTGGCCAACTGATTGCGGGCGCCATCGCCGAAGACAAACCGCTTCCCGAATGGGGAAAGCTCGCGGGGTAGCCGCTCCTCGACGAGACGCTATGGTTATGCCGCGATGGTGATGAGATGACCGCGTCGAAGCTCAGCGGCGATCTGGCGCAAGCGTTCGCGGGCGATCCCACGCTGCCCGGGCATCCTGATCCTTACCCGTTGTTCCGTCGCTTGCGCGAGCAGGATGCGGTTCACTTCAGCGCGCACATGAACGGATGGGTGCTGACTCGCTATGCCGATGGGATCGCGTACCTGCGCGACCATCGGTTCAGCCGCGGTGCTTACCTCGACTCGATGCAGCGTCAGTACGGAGACTCGTCGATTCTCAGCGGGCAGCGCCGCGAGCTCGCGTTCATGGACGCCTCCGCACACGCGCAGGCGCGCAGCCTGATCGGCAAGCCCTTTACGCCGCATCAGATCGACGCGCTGCGTGCGCAAATTCAACGAATCGTCGACGCGCAGCTCGATCAGGTCTCCGGTGTGGGCGAAATGGACATAATCGCCGACCTCGCCTACCCGCTGCCCGCGATGGTGATAATCGACATGCTTGGTGTGCCGCGGGGCGATGCGCCGGCGCTGCGTGAATGGGTCGAAGGTTTCGTGATGGCGCGAGGCGTGGTGCGCACGCCCGAGATGCTCGAAGCGGGCGACCGTTCGACGCGCGCGTTCCACGATTACCTGGGTGGGTTACACGACCAGCGCGCCAAAGATCTGGGCCTGGATCTTATGAGTGTGCTGATAGAGGCGGAGGAGTCGGGTGCGCGGCTGTCACGCGAGGATATCCTGGCGCAGATGACTTCCATCTTCGCGGCCGGGCACGCTACTACGCGGAGTCTCATCGCCAACGGGATGCTGGCGCTGCTGCGCAATCCGTCGGAGATGGACAAGTTGCGCGAGCATCCCGCACTTATCGTCGGTGCGGTCGAGGAGATGCTGCGTTACGATCCGCCAACGCAGGCGCCGTCGCCGCAGGTCGCACTCGAGGACGTTGAAATCGGCGGTCAGAGCGTCAAGGAAGGCCAGACGGTTTCGGTGCTGATCGGCGCGTGCAATCGCGATCCGGACCGATTTGCGGATCCCGAGCGCTTTGACATCGAGCGCCGCGACAACGAGCATCTGTCGTTCAGTTTCGGCGCACACTACTGTCTTGGCGCGGCGCTAGCACGCGCTGAGGCGCAAATTGCGATCGCCACCATGGTCCACCGCATGCCGGAGATCCGGCTGGCGGTGGCCCAGCCCGAATACGAGAAGATGGGGCGCTTCCGCGTCATCAAGGCGCTGCCAGTAAAGTTTTGAACGAGGCGTCGCAGTCATACCGTTCTCCATGTTGATATCGGCAGATGCGTCGCGGCATTTTGCAAATGGATAGTATTTGGACTATCTACTTCAGGCAAATGACTAATTCTATTCGACGAACATTCGCGCCAGTCCTGGTTTTCGGAATAATCACAATTGCCTTGATCGCAGGATGCAACGTGCCGGCGGTTACCAATGTCGGCCCAATTGCGTCAGGTGAAGCCGCCAACGTGTCGCTGACTCAGTTCGCGGCGGGCGCCGAGCCGATCGCGATCGCGATCACTCCGGACGGCCGCTACTTGTACGCGCCCAATGTTCGCGACGGCACCATCTCGGGCTACACCGTATTGCCAAGCGGCAGCCTCGTGCCGATCCTGGGAAGTCCTTTTCAGACCGGTCTTCATCCGGTCGCGGTGTGCATCACAAGCAACGGGCGATATGTTTACGTGGCCAGCGCTGGCGAGCAGATCGTTTTGGGATATGAGAGTTCCGA
>DATJOQ010000487.1:0-4250 GCA_035506935.1 Binataceae bacterium (SeqCode)
ACTCACCAACAGCGACCAATCTCCGGAAGTTCAAAAAAGCACGGAATTGGTGATCAATTGCATCGACGCATTAGGCACACCGACAATTACCCCTCGTCCAACGCCATCGCCGGCGAAATAACCAGCGCCGGCGTCTGCCGATCGCTCAGCCTTCCGCGATAACGTGCGCGATCGCCTGCTCCGCGCTATGCGTCAGGCTCAGATGAAATCGCTTCATCTGCCGGCGTTTCGCGAACTCCGCCGCCTTGCCCGATAGCACGATTTGCGGCGCGCGCCCGCGCTCGCGCCTGACTTCAATCTCGTGCCATCCGACGTTGCGATTCCATCCCGTGCCCAGCGCCTTCATCGCCGCCTCCTTCGCCGCGAATCGCGCCGCATAGCTCTGGTAACGCGCGCGCCCGCGCGACTCGCAGTAGGCGATTTCGCCTTCGGTGAACACGCGCGCGCGAAAGCGCTCGCCGGTGGCGCTGCGCTCCAGCGCCCGCTTGATCCGCTCGACCTCGATCGTGTCGATACCGGTGCCCAAGATATCCATCGCTTGCCTGGCGCCACAGTAGCGATACTGCGCAAATGCAGCAAAGCCAACGCCGCTCATCGCTTGCCGTTCGCGGTTCCCGAATCTATTCTGTGCTCAACGCGGGAGATTCTTCATGAGCAAGCTCAAAACTGTGGTCGACAAGAAGCGATGTATCGCCAGCGGCGATTGCGTTGAGACCGCGCCGTCGGTTTTCGCCTTCGACGTCGCCGGCAAGTCCGAAGTGATCGATCAGCACGGCGCCGCCGACGCCACCATCGTGGCCGCCGCCCGCAGTTGCCCGGTCAAGGCTATCACCGTGGTCGACGAAGAATCGGGCACGCAGCTCTTCCCGCCCCCGAAAAAGTAGCGCCCCAGCTTTCGCGCTTCAGTTTGTCATCCCGAGCGAAGCGACGGCATCACCGGCGCGCAGTCGGAGGAACGCAGTCGCCGAAGCGCAGTCGAAGGATCTCGCCCGGCCCTCCGCGCGTCTCCTTCTTCCCCCTCTCCTTGTCCAAGGAGAGGGGAGGGGAGAGGTCCCATTCAACACCGGTAGCCCAGTGCCAACGCCCCTCTCACACCGTCAGAATATTGATCGTGCACGCCGAGCCCAGCCCGATCACGTGCGCCATCCCCACCTTCGCGTTCGGCACCTGGCGCTCCTTGGCCCGCGGATCTTCCGTCAGATGCCACACCACTTCGGCCAGGTTCGCGATTCCGGTCGCGCCCAGCGGATGGCCCTTCGAGAGCAATCCGCCCGATACGTTGACCGGCATCTTGCCGCCCAAATCCGGATGCTGCCCGCCGCCTTCGTCGATAAACTTGCCCGCCTCGCCCGGGCCGCACAGCATCAGGTTCTCGTAATGCACCAGCTCGGCCGTGGCGAAGCAGTCGTGTAGCTCGGTCAGCGCCAGGTCCTTCGGCCCCACACCCGCCATTTCGTAGGCTTTTTTAGCTGCTTGTTTAGTAAGCGTGCTGACGTCCGGCAGCGTGAGATCGCGCTCCACCCACGGATCCGAGGTCAGCACCGACGCCGCTACCTTCGGCCGCTTGCGCCCGCCCGCGAGCTGCTTGAGCTTCGATTCCGACACCACCACCGCCGCCGCCGCGCCGTCGCCCGTCGGACAGCACATGTAAAGCGTGTTCGGATACGCGATCATGCGCGACTTGAGCACGTCGTCGAGCGTGATCTCGTTGCGATACTGCGCGTAGGGATTCCGCGTCGCATGCTTATGGCTTTTGACCGAGATCTTGGCGAAATGCTCCATCGTGGTGCCGTACTTGCGCATGTGCTCGATCCCGGCCTGCCCGAACACCGCCGGCATCAGACCCGAGCCGAGCCGCCCTTCGGTCGAGTACGCCGGGTCGCCGCCGCCGCTCCCGCCGAGCAATCCGCGCTTGCCCATCTGCTCGACTCCGATCGCCAGCGCGACGTCGTACATCCCTGACGCCACCGACATGTACGCCTCGCGAAACGCGGTCGACCCGGTCGCGCACGCGTTGGCGACGTTGACCACCGGAATTCCGGTCTGCCCGATCTGCTGCAGTATCCGCTGCCCCACCATCGCGCTTGCCTGGAACAGATTTCCGCAGGCCATGAACTCGACGTCCTTCATGCCGAGACCCGCGTCCTTGAGCGCGACCAGCGCTGCTTCGCCGCCCAGGTCAGGCACATCGCGCTCCGGATAACGCCCGAATTTGACCATCCCGGTGCCGAGCACATAAACGTCTCTCATCGTATTTTCCTCCGCGCGATCGCGCCGCCTCAGCGGCTTCTAATTTTCGAAAGCTTTTCTTTAGTCGGATATCCAGCGACATTGACCCTCAGGTGGTGTTCCCAGGGGTCTTGCGGCTCATCCGAACGAAGTGAGCGCAACGCCCCGACGGCATGGAATGCCGCTAATGCTTGCACGGCTTGTACGCAAACCCGATCACGTCATGCCCCTCACGATCCTTCGACACGACGTTGGTAGTCAGCTCGACCGGCATATCGAACCCGCTCTTCGGATTCTTCTGCAACTCCTCGGGCTCGATCTCAACCAGCGTCGAGCGCACGCTCACTCCTTCCGGTAAATCCACGATCGCCGTCACGTACGGCGTCTTGATTCCGGGGAACGACTGATGCACCACCGAGAACACGTATACCTTGCCATGGTTCGACAGCTTGACCTCAGGAAACGGCCCTTGCGTGAAGCATTTCGAGCACGCCAGGCGCTTGGTATCCAGGTAGACCGCGCCGCACTTGGTGCATTTGCTGCCCACCAGATGAGGCTCTGGCTGAAGCTTTAAATAAGGAACAATCGGACGAGGACTGGTATCGGACGCCTGGGCCTGTTCAGCCATATTTCCTCCGAAAATCGTGAACGCGAGAACCGCGAGACCGCTGGCTAGGACGCTGCTATCGGTTAACTAACGCGAGTTTTCCACAGCCATCGCCAGAGCGTCAACCGTGATCCTCCAACCGATCGATTAATGTGACACCTGAGCTTCCCCTTTGCCATCCTGACGGAAACCCATCACACCCTGCTGAGGATAAATGCGCCGGTCGACCACGTCCGGCTTCCATCATGCGGCACATTGAGGATGTTCGCGCTGCATCGCACGGGGTTTGCGGACGCGTTGTCGCCGCCATCGCCGGGATTCGCTTTACGCCAGCACCCATCTCTGCGCACATCCTGAAATTGCCGCTCAGGCGCGTAAGCATTCGCAACGACACCGTTCGCGATCGGGAATAAGTCTCCACGAAGTAATTCGATAATTCGTGCTCTCTCCTATCGCTCACCAACTCTCGCAATCGTCGACGTTCCCCCGCGACTTCGCGCACCGTCCGCGATACACCCGGCCGAATACCACCACGCCTCCCGCTTGCTCGCCTCGATCGTCACCGCACCGCATTGATCCGTCCGCAACACCAGCGCGCCTGCCTCGCGATACCGCTCGACTGCTGCCGGTTCTGGGAAGTCGTAGCGATTTCGATATCCCAGCGACATCACTGCCAACTCCGGATGCACCGCCGCGACGAACGCAGCCGTCGACGACGTCTGGCTCCCATGATGCGGCACTTTAAGGACATTCGCGCGCAGGTCGCGTCCGCTTTTCAGCACTGCCTCTTCGCCGCGCGCCTCGATATCGCCGGTGAACAGGATCTGCGCCGGGCCGAAACTCAGCTTCAGCATCATCGATCCGTTGTTGCGGCTACCCGAAAACGCCGGATCGGGATTTATACAATCGACGGTCACCCCTCCGATTTGCTGCGCCGGCACTCGCGAATCCATCAGCCGCAAGCGAACTTCGGCGCCGGCCAAAGCCTCGAGTAACGCTTCATATTTATAGTCCGGGCTCGGCGCGTTGATCGACCAGAACTCACTCGGGCTGAAATTGCGCGCGATAAAATTGAATCCGCCGAAATGATCGAGCTCCGGATGGCTCAGCACCAGGTAATCGACGTGCATGATCTTGCGCGACCACAGGTAGGCCGCCACCAGCCGCTCACCCGGATCGAACTCGTCGCTGAAACTGCCGCCCGCATCGACCAGCATCACCCGCGCGCCGGGGAATCTCACCACCGCGCCGTCGCCCTGCCCAACCGATAGGAACGTGACGCGCAGCCCCGGATTAAAGTAGCGATCGTATGTCCACCATCCGCCGTCCAGCATCAGCGCCACCAGCGCGATCGCTGCGCCCGCGCGACGCCACCCCGCGCCCCCAACCCCCACCGGCGCGGGGGGCGGGGGGG
>DATJOQ010000488.1:0-16183 GCA_035506935.1 Binataceae bacterium (SeqCode)
ATACCGATCAATCGATCGCGAGCAGAATCGAAGAGATATTGAAGCAAATTCCCGGTGTCACCGACGTGTTCATGTTCAAGTCCCTGGGACAGCCGAACATCGTGATCGACCCTAATCGCGAGGAAGCCGCGCGCTACGGCCTCAACTCCGGAGACGTTTCCGCCATTGTGCAGGCCGCGATCGGCGGGTTACCCGCAACCCAGGTCCTTCAGGGCGACATGAGTTTCCCGCTCGTCGTTCGCTGGAAGCCGGAGTATCGCCAGACGATTGAAGCGATGCGCAATATCCGGGTCAACGTTCCCACCGGTGGCAACGTGCCGCTGGGGCAGATCGCCAGGATCGAGGCGTCGGAGGGCGCTTCTTTCATTTATCGCGGAGATTTGCAGCGCTACGTCCCGGTCCGTTTCTCGGTAAGAGGACGCGACCTGGAAGGTGCCGTGGCAGATGCCAAGGACCGCGTGGCCCAAAGTATCCAGTTGCCCGAAGGAACCCATCTCCAATGGGTCGGTGAATATAGTGAGTTGCGCGCCGCCAACGAGCGGCTCGCGATCGTGGTTCCTCTCGCGCTGCTCCTCGTGATGGGAGTGCTTTACGCCGCGACTCTATCGGTCGTGAATACTCTAATACTCATGGCCCAGGTGCCGCTTGCATGTCTGGGCGGAGTCCTCGCGCTGGTCATTACCGGTACGCCGTTCAGCGTGTCGGCCGCGGTCGGTTTCATATCGATTTTCGCGATTGCCATCATGGATGGCATCTTGCTGAATTTCTACATTCATCAGCTTTGGAACGAGGGTTACTCGCTGGTCGACTCGATCGTGATGGGCGCCGACCGCCGCTTCCGGGCCCTGATGATGACCGCGTTGGTCGACGGGCTCGGTCTCCTGCCCGCCGCGCTGTCAACTCGCATCGGCGCTCAGACGCAGCGCCCGCTTGCGATAGTAGTAATCGGCGGAGCGGCCTCGATCGCCCTGTTAACTCGGGTATTTCAACCAACCCTCGTCTACGTACTGCATAACTACATCGGGCTGAAGGAAGAACTCCGAGGCTCTTCTAATCATTAGCCAGTCGATCGTATCAAAAACATCTAAACATGATTGCGGAGCATCAGCTCCTTCGGATGAGGTTCGAGGTAGACTTGTCTGCGTAAATAGTCAATCTCGAACTTGCGCACGTAATGCTGAAACAACGTGATCGGCACCACCAACGGCACCAGCTCCCGATGATAGTCATCGATCAGGGTCACCAGTTCGGAGCGCGCATCACTGTCGAGATGGCTGCGAAGATACCCGAGCATGTGATGCATCACGTTTGTGTTGCGCGCAGTAGTCGCGATCTTTTTCAGCGCTTCCATGAACGCCAGCTCGTAATTCGCGGCAATCGTATCCCGCGCGAGCCGTTTGGTATCAGCGATGAACCTGCCCAGTTCGGCGTATGCTTTGGGGGAATGCGCCATCAGGACGAGCTTGTGCGCAGTGTGAAACTTGACTAGCTCGCCCAGGGTCCATCGCCGCGAGAAGAACGCCCGCAGGCGCCGATACGCAAACACTCGCTCGACAAAATTTTCGCGCAGATGCGGATCGTTGAGGCGCCCTTCTTCCTCGACTGGCAGACTCGGGTATCGGCGCATCAGGGCCGCGGCGAACAGGCCGGAGCCGTCGCGTGCTGCCATTCCAGAGGGCTGGTAAACGCGCACTCGCTCCATCCCGCAGCTTGGAGAGTCCTTCTTCAGGATGTAGCCCGATAGCTCCTCGCGTCCGAGCGCGTTGACACGTCGCGACGCGTACGAGTTCATTCTGTCGGTCAGCTCCACGCCACTCTTGTTTGTGACCAGTCGAATCGCGCCAGCCGCGTTACCGTCGCGGACCAGACGTAGGGTGTCGCGCGGAACTCCCAGTCCGACCTCCATCTCCGGGCAGACCGCGACAAACTCGACGAACTTTCCCAAAGTCTCAACCACAAAATCGCTGCGCTTGTGGCCACCGTCGAAGCGCACCTGCGCGCCGAGCAGGCATGACGAGACCCCGATCTTGATCGGCTGATCGCTGGCGTACAGCGGCTTCGCGGCTAGCCGTTCCATTTCTCGATATACGCGCGGCTGTTGAATTTGCGCGAGGTCGAAGCGAACGACATGTACCGAATCTTGCCGTAAACCGCCCGCTCGGGTCCCCACGCCCGATCGTGCTTGCCGCCAACTGCCCAAGCGATACCCGCGTATCCGTTCGGATCGCGGCCGTCGAGTTCGTAGCGGTCGTTGAGTCTCACGCAGATATCGTATGCTTCGTCCGCCGCCGGACTCCATTCAAGGATCTTTTTCGCCCAGTACATGCGCAGGTATCCGTGCATCCATCCTGAATTGACCATCTGCCGCTGCGCCGCGTTCCAAAGCGGATCGTGAGTTTCCGAATTTGCGAGTTGCTTTTCGCTATAGACGTATTTGCGCTCATCGTTGGCATGCTGCTCGAGCGTGAGGCTCGCCCATGGTTCGATGCTGGCCACGGTTTTGAAGCGCCGATTGTAGCGAACGAAATTCACCGCGAGCTCGCGCCGCACGATCATCTCTTCGAGGAACGCGTCGCGGTCGCGCGCAGGCGCTTGCGCATCCGAGATCGCCAGCGCCACGGTATGGGGACCGATCTGGCCGAAATGGAGATACGGCGAGAGTTGGCTGGTCCCATCGAGCTCGGGATGGTTACGATCGCTCGCATAATTGCTCAGACGCTTGCCAATAAATCGCCGCAGCGCGGCTTGGGCGTGATCGGTGCCGCCGCGAAACGCGGAAACCGGACTCACTGAGCGGTCGATGCGAAGCCCGTCGATCAATTCGAGCGAGACCCTCAGCGATTTTATTCTTCGATCGTTTTTCCATGGCACACGCGCCGAATGATTTCCAATTGGTTTGAGGAATTTTTCCATCAGCCGCTTGATCCGGGGGCGAATGGTGCGTGCCGCGAACTGTTCTTTGTCGATCAGTCTCGAAGGAACGATCACGTCCGCGTCCACGCTCCACAACGGAGTCGACGGATAAAGCATGGATTCACGATTCCATTTCGAATCTCGACGAGCCGGATCTTCGTCACAGATAACGAGCGAAGGAGATACCTCGACACAAAAGCGCGCGAACTCCTCGTCTGAACTCGCGCCATCGCAGATTCTGATCGTGAATCCGATCTTACGCTGAGTCAGTTTTTCCGCCACTTTGGCGAGACTCTCGATCATGAACGTGTAATGGCGCAGATTGGCTGTCGGATGGCGTGCCAACAGCCCGAAGAAAACGACCACCGGTTGCTCAAGTAGATTCGCAGCGCCCACCGCGGTCTCGAGCGCAGGATTATCCAGTGCGCGCTGCGCCCGACGCATCCGATACACCACGCATCGGCCGCGCGGATTGACACGATCGCCTTTGCGCACCGCCACGCGCGGATCGGTGGCGGCTTTTTCAAGCGATGTCATGTTCGGCGGATTGGTAAGCAGCGTAATCTGCCAGCGAGTATATAGCGGTTTCTCCGCGAAAGAACTGACGATTTTCCAAGCCTAAAATGTCCCAATCGGCGCGGCGCGAATATTCCTTCGCGCCACAACGTCAATTGGAATAACAGAGCGTGAGACGAAACCGCCAGTTCTTATTCAATAAAATCGCGGCTGAAAGGATCGTCTGTGTACCCAACTGTATCACAGTGGCTTGAGCCTTTTGTCGGTAGAGAACGAGAAATCGGTGGTTTACAGGCCATGATCGACGACGCCAGATTTAACGGCGGGCGCTTGATCCTGGTCCGAGGCGACAAGGGCATCGGAAAGACACGACTCGCGGTCGAGTTCGCGACGCGAGCCGCGGCTGAAGGTTCGCGCGTGCTGTGGGGTCATTGGGAAGCCGCTGCAGGCTGCTCTTCGCAGCGACAGTTCCGCGTTTTTGCTGCCGACGTCGAGCCGCACGCACCCCTGGTTCTGCTTTCGCAGACAGTAGATAAGCCCGAGGACCTGTATCGACTCGCTTCGCGCATGCGGCACGAGGTGCTTGTTACCAATAATGCGGCGCCCCGCGATTCAGATTCGTTGCCGGCGCTGGCGCATTCTCCGCTCGCGGCGGATTCCGCAACCCACCGCGCTCGTCAATGCCTGATCGTCGTCGACGATCTGCAACCGTCGGATCGCCTCTCTCTGCTGCTGCTGTGTACACTGCTGCGCGAACTGCGCTCCATTCCGTGCGTGATTCTTGGCGTCTACGAGGGCAATCAGATCATGGCGGCTGCAGAAGCCGATGTCCTCATTGATGATCTGGCTGATCAAATAAGCTCGATCGAGCTATCGGGCTTGAGCGAAGCGCAGGTTGAGCGTCTGGCCGCGGCGGTTATCGGTGAGTGCGCCGAGTCGTCACTGATTGAGGCGATTTACAAGGTCTCGCGCGGGCATCCGGCGATGGTCAAGCAGCTTGCGAGCCTCGTGCGGGCCCGCCACACAAAGTCGGCCACCGTCTACGAGATGCCGCAGGTGAATCGAGTGGCGCCGCAACCGTCCTCGTGTCGCCATTCCGATACGCTCCGAATCGAGAATGCGGCGAATAAAAAATGGCTCACGCGCGAAGGCGATTACTGGACGCTGAGACTGCGCGGGCGAGTATTGCGGCTGCGACATCTGAAAGGTCTCACTTACATCAATCACCTGATGGAACAATCCGGGAAGGCGGTTCCTGCGCTTGAGCTTGCGTCGCTCGAGCAGTCTTCCGCCGATCGTGCGGAGCTCGGCTCAAATCTCCCTTTTCAGGATAGTGATGATTTGCATCTGCGCCGCGATCTCGACAGCGACGCGGGGCCGGCTCTCGATCCGCAGGCCAAGGAGGCCTATCGACGTCGCCTGAGCGAACTCGAAGAAGAGCTCGACACCGCGCGAGAATTCAACGATCTCGGCCGCATCGCGAAGCTTCAGCAGGAACACGAATTCTTGATGCGCGAAATGGCCAGGGCGATCGGCTTGCGCGGCCGCGATCGCAAGGAAATCTCGATCGGCGAGCGCGCACGGGTCAGCGTTACGCACGCGATCAAGTTCGTGATTCAGCGAATCGCCAGGGAAGAACCTGAACTGGGCCGCCTGCTGTCGGCTGCGATTCGGACCGGATTGTACTGTTCATTCATGGCGGAGTTGCTCGATGAAACGCCATGGCAACAGCCCTGGCCGCAACTCGAATCCCGGGTGGCATGAACCGCGGCCACGACTCGACGTCGTTTACTTCACCAGCTCGAGCGCAAACTTCTCCACAACCGCGATACTGCCCATCAGATCCTGCGGCAGGCCGTGTCGGCTCTGCAGATACGATGCGCTGTTGTACGAGACCCAGGCTTTTCCCTGCTGATCCTGCCAAACCAGGATTTTGAGTGGCAAGTCGAGCGCGATTGTAGGCGCCGCCAGCATCAGCGGAGTTCCGGCCTGGGGATTGCCGAAAATCGCAAGCTTGGTCGGCGGCATCTTCATGCCGACCTTCTCCGCCTCTCCGCTGTGATCGACTAGCGCGAACAGCGTGACGCCCTTCGCTCGCAGCAGAGCCTCCAGCTTCTCCACCGTCTCATCGACCGAATGATTACTCGGATGGTGAACAATTCCATCGGCGCTTGACGCCATAATTTTTCCTTCAGGCATGCGAGCGATTTCTTCTAAGCGCCCGCAGTGTCGGCCGCACGCTAGTCGATCGCTCCCACCTTCAGGCGATCAGTCGGTGACGGCGGCCGGCGGCCATCGCGGCGGAGCGGCTGGTTACTCTGAGTTTTGTATAGATGTTCCGCAGATGAGTCTTAATCGTGTTCTCTGACACGAACAATCGGCGCGCGAGCATCCGGTTTGAAAGCCCCTGGGCCGCGAGCGCGAGAACTTCAATTTCGCGCTCGGAGAGACGTTCTTCAGGAGTGGAAGAATCAGGCGTAACGATTGCCGCTTTGACGATCGGCTCTCCGGCCGCCGCCAGGATACGATCAATGTAGGGAGGCAGCAGATCCGGCTCTTCCGGCGGAAATCCCGCGAGCTCGACGCGCAGGTCCTGTAACAGCGTGGTAAGCGGCTTCCCCTCATCGGCGAAACTTCGCACGAATCCTTCGGGCGCCGCGCGCTTGAGTGCTTCGCGCAAAACGCGCAGCGCAGCTCTGCGATCACCCTGCGCGTCACAAGCTTGCGCGCGAAGCGCCATCAGCTTGAGCCATCGCCACACGCGGCGATGCTGCGCGGCGCGCGCCACCTCGGCATTGATTCTCGGCATCGCCTGCTTGATCTCGCCCGCGCGAATCATCAAGCGCAGCGCCGTGATGTCGCGCGCTTCGGTTTCGGAGGCGTAGTGGTAGATGTTGGCCTGCTCGACCCGCTGATGCTCGGCGTCGATTTGCCGCGCCAACTCCTGCGCCTCGCGAAGCTGTCCCAGTCGCAGCAGCATCCGCACCTTCTCCCAGCGGAAAGTTGCAACGATACGATGAAAGCCGCGCAGCAGGCCCTCGAACTCACCTGTCTCCGCGGCTTCGATTCCCTCCGCGATTCCTCCCTGGGCAAAGCGGATACGCGCGAGCGTCAGATGGGTGGTGCCGCTTGCATCGATCCACGTGAACTCTCCGGCAAACGGCAGCGCACGCTGAATCCAGCGATCAGCTTCGTCAAGCTCGCCCAACTCGTACAGCACGTCGGCAACCGGAGTCCCGACGACCGCGATCGCGTAGGCGTCTTCCTCGAGATCCTCGAGCCGGCGACAGATGGAGAGCGCCTCCTGCAGTCTCCCCTGCACCGACTCAACCTGCACCATCAGCGCAATCGAGTAAGCTTCACCGAAGCGGCTGCCCGCGCGATGATGGCTGGCGCGACCTTGAACGAACAGCGGGCGCGCTTCTTCGAAGCGTCCGGTGGCCATCAGCCCGATTCCCGCGATATTCGAGACGCTGCCGTGCTCGAAGGTTCCGTCACACGAGAGTTTGTGCAGATTCTCGAGTGCAAGGTTGGTCATATCAACCGTGCGATCTTCGATCATCGCGATTCCGACCTGCATTGTGAGCAGGTCATCGCGCACGCGGACGTCCAGCTTGCGCCGCGCATGTCCCCGTTCGACCGCAGCAACCAGGGCGCGTGCGTTGGCGGAATCGCGATGAAAGAAATGGGCGCGCGCCGCGGCCATGCGAATCCTCGGATGAGCGTCCAGCAGCGCGGACGGCAATCGCGACGCCCACGCGGTCACCGGCGAACACTGTCCGCGCCGCACCGATTCCATCGCGCAATCGTCGAGCAGGGCAGCCGCCAGCTCATGATCGCCGGCCGCAAATGCGTGGTCGACCGCGTCGAGGCCGAAGCCGTTTTTCGCGAGCCAGCGTGCGGCGGCGTGATGAAGCTCGGACGCCCGCCGAAAATGCAAACGCTCGAGGCGCGCCTGCAGGAACCCCGCGAACAAGGCATGATAACGAAACCACCGGCGGTTCTGATCCAGCGCTCGCAGGAACAGGTTCGAGCGCTCCAGACGATCCAGCATCTGGAAGCCATCGTCGCGCCCGGTCAGCGCGTCGCACAACGGACCGGTCAGCCGCTTGAGCACGCAGGTTTCCAGCAAAAACTGATGGACATCTTCCTGTTGCTGGGCCAGCACGTTCTCCGCCAGGTATTCCGCGATCTCCGCTTGCGGCTGCGACAAGGCGTGGACGAACGCGTCGGCATCGCTGCGCCCTTCAAGCGCCAGGCCGGTAAGCCTCAGAGCCGCAACCCATCCCTCGGTGCGCTGGCACAGCGTCTTAATCGATTCGTCGCCGAGACACACTCGATGGTGAGTGCGCAGCAGCTCGCCTGCCTCTTCGGGTTCGAAACGAAGGTCGCCGGTTTTCACCTCGAGCAGTTCGCCGCGCAACCGTCGCTGACCTAGCCCCAGCTCGGGCACGGTCCGACTTGCAACCACCAGCGTCTTCCCCGCGGGCAGCCGCTCGATCAACTTCTGCACGGCGACGTGAGTCTCGGGCTTTTTTATGACTTCAAAATCGTCGACAAAAACCACTGACGGTCCTGGCGACAATACCGATTCCAGTGAAATCAGGCTGGGTCCGCGCGGGTCTTGTGAGTCGCCGCTGGCGTCGGCGATTCCCTCGGCTCGAAGAAAAGCCGACTTCACGCAAAACAACGCGCGCTCGCGGTCGTCGTCATGCTCGTCGAGTGTTACCCATGCCGTGGGAATCCCACGACCCTCCAGGCGCCGAACCCAATCGAGCATCAGCGTGCTCTTGCCATAGCCGGCCGGCGCGCTCACGACCACGAGCTTGATCGCTTCAAGGTCGTCGATGAGCTTGATCAATCGCTCTCTCTCGACCACCGAGCGCCGCCCGCCATGAGGCCTTTGCTTTGTGGACCACCGATCGAGCCCACCGCCATCAGGCTTGGTATCCATTGCTCTGCCCGCCGCTTGCGACTAGCGCTTGCTCATTAGACATGGAACTAATCCCTTTTAAGTATCGCTGCAACGGTGCAAAGCGCCCTCACCCACCCTTGGCACTGCGGCCCTTCCGAAGAAAAGCCTGTAAAATCAACGATTCTCGCCCGAAAACTCGATAAGCCAGATAGCCCTGCAGGATTAGCAAAATCATCCTTTCGGGTGATGTAGCGGACGGCTACATTCGGGCAATCCTAAGCCATAAAGACCTTTAAGATTCGAAGGGAGCGAGAGAAGATTATGGCAAAGTTCAAGCACCTTTTTACTCCGCTCAAGATCGGACCCGTCACGGTTAAGAATAGACTCGGGTTCGCCCCCTGCTGTCCCACTTGGTACGACAACAGCATGAATCAGGTCTTCACTGACCAGGCGACGTATTACTACGGCGAACGGGCCAAGGGTGGATTGGGATTAATCATTATCGGCGCCGCCGCGGTCTCCAAGAGTAGTAACTATTTTCCGATTCCTCTTACCCAGTTGTATGACGATCAAAATATTATTCCGCTCAGCCGTGTAGCCGACGAAGTACACAAATACGGTACCAAGCTGTTTATACAGTTGTGGCACGGCGGATTACGCGCGGCCCCGGACTATCGCCAGAACACTATTTTCGGCGATTCCTCGGTCGAGATGGCCGCGGTCGCTCCCTCGCAGCTTTCGCAGGTGGAAATTCCCGGAGTAGTCTCCAAGGCGCTCAGCATCGAAGAGATCGAGACCATCGTCGAAGACTTCGGCATCGCAGCTTCCCGAGCCCAGAAAGGGGGGCTCGACGGGGTCGAGATCCATGCCGCGCACGGCTACCTTCCCTGGCAATTCATGAGTCCGCTCCACAACAAGCGCACCGATCAGTACGGCGGTCCAATGGAAAATCGCGCGCGCTTCCTGATCGAGTCGCTCAAGAGCATCCGCAAACACTGCGGCAGCGGCTTCGCAGTGGGCTTCCGCATCAGCAGCGACGCGCTGTTCCCGGGCGATTTAACCGTCGATGAGACCAAACAGATCGTAAAGTATATCGACACCCAGGTTGCGCTGGATTTTGTCGACGTCTCGATCGCGACCTATCACAGCATCCCGATGATGATCGCGCCGATGGGTCTGACCGAACCCGGCTATGAGGGACCCTACACCGCGAAGATCAAGGCCGAGATCGACAAGCCGGTGTTCGCCGTCGGCAGCGTCACCAACCCGCAGATCGCCGAGGAAATGATCGCCAGCCGCCAGGGTGATCTCATCCTGATGGCGCGTCAGCTCTTTGCCGATCCTGAATTCGCCAAAAAAGCCGAAGAGGGAAGAGAAGAGGACATCCGCACCTGCGTGCGCGCGAACTATTGCTGGACCAGAGTCACCAAGGGCGTGAAGGTCGAGTGTATCCAGAACGCCGCCGTTGGCCGGGAAAAGGAATGGGGCGTGGGAACGCTGAAACCGGCCACGGTCAAAAAGAAGGTCGTGGTGATCGGCGGTGGTCCCGGTGGTCTGGAAGCGGCGCGCACCGCGGCGGAACGCGGCCACGATGTGGTGTTGTACGAAAAGCAGCCGGAGGTCGGCGGCCGCGTCCTGTTCGAAGCCAAGCTTCCCACGCGCAAAGAAATGCGCGGTGTCAGCGATTGGCTCGAACGTCAGGCGCGGGCGCAAAGAGTAAATATCATCACGAGCGCGGAAATAACGCCGGCCAATCTGTCGTCCATCCTGACTAAGGAAGGAGCCGAGGCCGTCGTCCTCGCCACCGGCTCCAGCGGCGCGCGCGACGGATTCAACGGCGTGTTCGGTCGCGAAATCCCGGGATGGCAGCAATCGTCCGTATGCACGTTCGAAGACGTCATGGACGGCAAGCTCAACGGCGCCGGCAAAATAATCATCCTTGACGACGTCGGCGATGAGCGCGGAATTCTTTCCGCCTACATGCTGGGCAGCAAGGGACGCGACGTTAAATTTCTCACGCGATGGGCGATGGTCGCTCCGCTCACCAACAATCTGCTCGACCTTCCGATCCATTACCGCCACCTGTACGGATGCGAAAACGTTTCCGTTCACACTCTCACCTTCATCAAATCGATCGGCGAGAATCAGGCAACCCTGTTTAACGTGGTGAACGGTCGCGAGTGGGTCGAAGAAGGCGTTGGCGCGGTAGTGCTGATTACGATGTTCAAGTCCAACAACGAGCTCTACCCGCTGGTGAAAGCGCAGGTGAAGGAGAGCTACCTGATCGGCGACGCGTCGGCACCGCGCACCATCCACGAGGCAGTGCTCGAAGGCCATCGCGCAGCGCGCGCCATATAACAACCGCCTCTCTAGCGAGCACGTACCGTATCAACGGCGCGATCGGGTTGGCGAAGGACGAAAGGGATCGAAGAAATGGCTGAAGCTCAAGGCAAAATGCTTCCAATCGACGAACTGGCGATACGTACCGATCGGCTTCAGGTACAGACTGAGTACGATCTCAGCCCGGCTGATTATCACGAACTGTTCTACAACAGCCATGAATGCTTCATGGCGCATATCAGTAAAGACGGTTATCCAATGGTGAGTCCGATGTGGTACGTCGTTTTCGACGACATTATCCACCTCACCACTATCAAGGATGTGCGATACAAGACCGCATCCCTGATAGCCAATCCTAAGATGTCGCTGATACTGACTAGTTTCGGTGTCCGCGCGGATAAAGTGCGCGATCGTCTCAATAGCACCGAACTTACTACTCAGATTCTCGGCCGCTACCTGGTGCCGTGCACCAGGATAGAAAATATTCAGGCGATTCTAATCAAAGGCAAAGCGGAAATTTCCGACGACGTTGAATTAAGAGCCAAAGTCCATCGCGCGGTAATCGATCGTTACTGGGTGGACGAACCGCCGGAGGTCAGAGCGCAATTAGTTAAGGCGATCGACACGCCCAATCGCGTAATCATCAAGGTTCGTCCCGTGAAAGTCTGGCATTGGGATCTCGGCAAGATGGCTGGCGTGCGATAGCTCGCCGCCCGGGATAACAAAGCTCTCTCGCGTAACGACGCGAGTACCGAAGTGCTGCTCCAAAGCATCGACGGTGAGGTCCGTCTTCAAATTGTTGCTCGATAAATTTCTCGCAAGAGGCTGGAAAAATGAAACGAAATCTAGAACGCAAACCCAACGCGATATGGCTGGGAAGCGCATTAGCCGTGGCTCTGCTGCTGCTGTTGACGCTCGCTTCCAGCGCGTCGGCGCAAAACGGAGACGTCAGGTCCTACACCTACACCACCTTTACCGAGTGGCTGAATAAGTATCGTGACGCCAAGCCGGACTTCAAGCCCGGCGACGTGCTCACCGCCAAGGACTTGTCGCGGATGGCGCCCTTCGTTCCTCCGGGCTATCTCGAGCAACTCGACTTTCCTGAGTTTAAAGCCCAGATAATTGCCCCGGTCAGTCATCGCCCCCGCCAGGATTACATGAACTGCACCGAGAAGTATCAGAACCAGGTCCGAGTGGCCGCCGACGATGCTCTGGAAAACTACGTCTGCGGCCAGCCGTTTCCCAACTCCTCGATCAGCGAGAGCGATCCGCGGTCCGGTATCAAGGTCGCGTGGAATTTCAACTGGCGCTGGATGCATTATGGACTTTCGATTTCCGATGTAGTGTGGGTTTGGGACCGTTTTGATGGAGGCAGTCACACTGCTCCGGCAACCGTGGTTGCGCCTCCCTACTGGAACGTAATGGCTCCGCTGGTGGTCAACATCCCGATGGACATGACGCCAATGTTTGGAGGCCGCGGCACCTTCGAGCGCACCCTGCAGGGTCCCTACAAACGCGTCTATTACAGTCATCTCGCGGCGCTCGGCGGCGGCGCCCTGGATATTCCGCACGCCCAGGATTTCGAATTCAAAGAGTTCACCGGCTTCTATGCTCCGTTCGATATCCGCGGTACCGCCTTCATCATTTATCGCTACGCCGATCCGCATCGCTCTGACGACGCTTGGGCTTACATTCCCACGCTGCGCCGCGTGCGTCGCATCTCGGCCGAGGTGAAGTACGACTCGCTGCTCGGCACCGACGACACCTTGGATGATTTTTATGGCTTCGCCGGGCGCAACCTGGAATGGACCTGGAAGTTCCGGGGATGGAAGGACGTGTTGGTGGTAATGGATTCCAAGTGGCCCGAGTCGCGCTTCTACGGCCCCAAGGGGATCATTCCTGACGACGTATGGTCAGTGCGCCGTATGGCTGTGATCGAGCGCACGCCCAAGGATCCTCGAAATCCATACCTGCCCGCGGTCAACTTCTGGGATGCGGAAAACTACGACACCTTCTACGAGTTGGCGTGGGACCACAAGGGTAAGTTGTGGAAGGTGTGGGAGTTCCAGAAAAAATGGACCGAGTCCTACGAAGACCCGACCTATCAGGCGATCAATAAGGGCGTTTTCACCACCAACTTCCAATCGGCACAGGTGCTCGATCTGCAGAACAATCGCGGCACGGCCATTCCGTGCATGGGAGCCGGCTATCCATTAGTCATTCCGTCGCAAGCCGAAAAGATTATGGATATCAACCAGCTCGAGCAGATCCATCGCTAGAATGAAGCGGCGCGTCTGACCAACCTGCCGCTTTACATCAGGCGATCTCGGCGACGTAAAGTTTTTTCCGACGCCGAGATCGCCACGTTCGTTCTTCCAGCCTGTAATTCTCCACGCGCCTCAAGGTCCCCACGCACCGTAGATAGTTTACCGACTGCCGCTTGGCCTCGGCGCGGCGCAGACATTTATCAGCAAAGTTTTAGCAGGCGGCGGCAGAACTGACGCCGCATTACTCAATAAATAGTCAGTTACGCGATCAACTCACGCAAGCGCAAAACGCACATCGCGCGCCGTTCGGAGTGTCGACGCTCTCGCTCTCCCATGTTGCCTGGCTCATCGATATCTGACTTGTTAATTGGAGCCAGCTCCTGACAATCGCAGCGGAGGAAGACGCGATGAAAAGTAACTCCCCCGGCGACGGCGCGAGTGTCCTTGCGGATGCGCACGGCTCCAATACCCGTCTCGTCCATGGCGGCCGCAACCCCGAGGCCTATCACGGGTTTGTAAATCCACCCGTGTTTCACGCGTCGACGGTGCTGTATCCGACGGCGATCGATCAGATCGAACATCGAGGACACTACCATTACGGCCGATGGGGTACGCCAACTTCTGAAGCTTTGGAAAACGCGCTTCGAGAGATCGAGGGCAAACAGTGCGCGGGTGTCGTACTCTTACCGTCCGGTCTTGCCGCGATCTCGATTGCCCTCCTCGCAGTGCTCAAGAACGGCGACCATCTGCTCGTCAGCGACAGCGTCTACCGCCCGACCCGTCTCTTCTGCGACCAGGAACTCGCCCGATGGGGGATTGAGACGACCTACTACGATCCTCTAATCGGGACTGATATCGCGGCCCTGATGCGCCCCAACACGCGCGCTGTTTTTGTCGAAGCGCCCGGCTCGCTCTCGTTCGAGATGCAGGACATCCCCGCGATCGCGGGGATTGCTCATCGCCACGATGCCGTAGTCCTGATGGATAACACCTGGGCCACGCCAATATACTTTCGTGCGCTCGACAAAAGCGTCGATCTTTCGATCCAATCACTCACTAAGTATGTCGGCGGCCATTCCGACATCATGATGGGCACCATCTCCGCCGGTTCTAGTTTGCTGAAACAGGTACAAGACACGGTACACACGATGGGGCTTTGCGTGGGACCCGACGACATGTATCTCGCGCTGCGAGGTCTGCGGACCCTGGGCGTCAGGCTCGCGCGGCATCAGGAGAGCGCCTTCGCGGTTGCGCGATGGCTGAGCACGCGGCCTGAAGTTCTTCGCGTGTTGCATCCAGGACTTGAATCCGATCCAGGCTATGCGATCTGGAAACGCGACTTCGGTGGGGCACCGGGACCTTTCAGCGTCATACTGAAGCCGCTTCCGGACGCTGCGCTCCATACGTTTGTGAACTCGCTGAAGCTGTTCGGCAAAGGCTATTCATGGGGCGGCTTCGAGAGCCTTGTGATCTTATTCGACTGCGCGAGCTTTCGAACGGCGACGAAGTGGATGCCCGGCGGTCCCGCTCTCCGCTTCCACATCGGTCTCGAGGATGTAAAGGACCTTATATCCGATCTCGAGAATGCATTTCGATTAGCCAGTCACGTCAAATAAAGTTCAGATCACGGCCTCGAGCCGCAACAGATCATTCTATCGAGGCGTCGACTGACTATTCTTGTTGGTATGCTTTTGCCGCAGTCGCGATAACCTTGAGCGACGCCTGAGCTCCGTCGGACACGCCCTTTTCGAAATCCCCCTCGATCCGCCCCATCTGATTAGTAACGTGCGCGAAGCACAGCACAGACTTGCTGCGCGCCGTCGCGAACGCGTAAAGTGCCGCAGCCTCCATCTCGACCGCCAGCAATCCGGAAAGCTTGGCCTGCTCCACCGCATCCGCTGTCTCGCGAAAGGGCGCGTCGGTCGTCCAGGTCGCGCCGGTTTGCATTGGAACGCCCGTCGCTGCAAGCGACGCCTTCGTCTTCTGAACCAGCGTTGCGTCCGCCGCGCTGTACTCATCGGGCGCGACGTAATGATAACTCGTGCCTTCGTCACGCAGCGCCCGCTCGATCAGAATGAAATAGGGCGGCGTTTGAATCGGGAGTAGTTGACCGGCAGACGTCATGCTGATCAGAAGCTTGCAGCCTGACGCGAACAGTTCTTCCGCAACAAGCACGGCAAACGCCGCGCCAACCGCGCAACCGACGATACCGAAACGCGCGCCTTCGTATTCGAACAGGTAAAGCTCGGTGTGATAGCAGGCCCATTCACGATCCCGTCGAGCGCGATCTGCAGCCGACAAATGTCGCACGATGTCGCCGTCGGGGTCCAGGATACACACTTCCGGAACCGTGCCGGCCGCAAGTTGCTTCTGCCTGCGCGCTTCTCTCAGCAGGCTCTCGGGTGTGAATACCGACGGCGCCGCGAACTTTTTGCCGCGCAAGATCGGCGCCACTGAAGGGTTCGTTTGATTCTTGTCTTTCATTCCGCGTCGCGATCTAACTGAATCGCAATACCGCAGAACCTACTGCCGCAGCGGCCGCAGCGATCCGTCATCTCCGATCGAGTATGCACTCAATTCGTTGCTGTCGACATTAGTCACGTAAAGAACGCGTCCATTCGGCGCCACCAGGATGCCCTTCGGGCGCGGCGCTGCCAGCGTTTTTGGTCCAGGCAGTTTATTCAGCGTTCCGTCGGGCCCGATCGCGTAAGTCCAGATTTCGTTGCTGTTCAAACTTGCCGAGTACGCAAACTTGCCCAACGGATCGATCGCGATACCAACAGAATTCAATCCGGTAGCGACCGGCGATGTCGGCAGCACTCGCGTTATGCCGGTTATCGGGTCGAGCGCCAGTTCCGAGATCGTGGCGTCCCCCGCATTGGTCGTGTAGATAAAAGTTCCGTTCGGAGTAATCGCCAAAGCGCTCGGCTCAGAACCAGTCGGGCTATAACCAATCTTGCTGAGCTGTCCGCTTGCGGGATCTATGAGATAGGTCACAACGGTGGAATCTGCGCCGTTTACCACGTGAATAAATTTGCCACGCGGATTAGTGGCAATCGCGACCGGCGCGGTGCCGATAAGAAATGGTGACCCGGCCAGCGCATGCAGGTGTCCGTTGGAGCTTCTGATGTGAAACTCCGCGAGGTTGTTGTCCGCAACGCTGGTAACGTAGAGAAAACTACTACTCAGATCCGCGGTCACAGCCGAAGGACTGAAGCCGGCAAATCGCGGC
>DATJOQ010000489.1:0-5064 GCA_035506935.1 Binataceae bacterium (SeqCode)
GATCGTCCGCGGCGGCAGAAGTTTCTGCGCCAATTGATCGAGCGATCGCGCAATCCGCCCGGCGAAGTGGCGCGTCTCCCCTTCCGTCGCGCTGGCGATGAAAACATGATGAGGCGAAAGACATCCGCGCTGCTCGAACAGCGTGATATCGCGCGCCAGGCCGTCGCTCACCGCGTCGATCGCGCCGGGGGCGAGCGCCTCGCGCGAAATCAACGCGCCGCTCACCCGGCTGCCGAAACCGATCACGTTTCCACTTCGGCCCAGGATATCGACGGTATCATCGTCGCCGAGCACCACCATCGCATCACAGTTCTTCTGCATCGCGCGAGTCAGCTCGCGATTATCGCGGCCGAACGCCAGCACTGAGATTCGCGCGGCGAGTTCAGGGTAGAGCTCCGCGATTGTGCGCGCGAACTCGATGAAAAACACCGGCTCACTCGAGGCACACTTCACCAAGACCGCCGCGCCCGAAACCAGCGCCTGAACCAGTTCGTGCATCCCGGCGCCCACGACGTTCCCCGGCATCACGAAACCAATCAAGCGCGATGCGCTTTTCACCTTGGCAGCGAAGGACTCTAGCGCCGGCGCGCTGAATGGAAGCAGCAACGCTTTGAGCGACTCCGACAGTAAAGCCTCGCTCAGACCGGAGTTCGCGGAGATTTGAGCAATTGCGCTTCGGCGGCGTTGATAATTGGGGTCGCGCCATAAGCCGCACGCACGCGCGAGCGCCGCAGCCGAACGATCGGGCGAAAGGAAGCTTGAAGCCGCGCGCCGCAGGCGAGAGACGATCGAGTCGATCGATTCCCGCTCGGCGGTCGATAGCGTGACATCGCCGAGCGCAGGCGCTATCGATTTGCTCATCGATTCACTTGCGCGGCAGATTTCGGGCCGTTGCGATCGCGGAACTGCTCGATCCCGAGCGCGCAGCCGCGCGCTTCGCTCGCGGGAGCGCGGCCGATAATTCGCACGCCGTCGCCTTCGACGATTCCCAAATCTTCAGTCAGCAGCGCGGAGACCGAACCGACGTTCGCCAGATCGAAATATGACAGCATTCCGCCTTGCCCGTTTTCTAACGGCGACAAGGTGATCGGATTGCGCGCAATCGCGCGCAGCCATGTCGGTCCGATTTTGAGCCGAGTGCCCGCCGGCGCGTCGAAGGCCGAGTTGAATCGCGTCGCGTCGTAAAATTGCGAGCACATCTCGGTCATTCCGTATTCATTGATCACCAGCGCCGCGTCGATTCCGAGCCATCGCGCCGCCAGCGCAGCGACTTCGGACGCATCCAGCGGATTCGCCTGGCCCTTGGCTCCGCCGGTATCCATCAGGCGCGACATCGGTGGTAACCGCAATGACTTCGCCTCCGCGCGGAGCGCGTCGAACAGCCTCGCGGCCGCGGCCGTCGTGCCCAGGATGCACACCGGCTCGCCGGCCCGCTCCGCCGCTTTGAGAAACTCGAGCGCCCGATCGATCTCGACCGTCTTAGGAGTCGCCGCGCACACGCTGCGCTCGGTGCCGAAATCTTCGATACACCAACTGATCATCTGTCCGAGCGACGACTCCGGCATCCGCTCACCGGTCGGATGGATCGCCAGTATTGGCATCCGGCGATTGTCCGGAAACAGCATCCGCCGGATGTGTGCCGTCGCCGACGCGCGGTAGATTTCGAGCCTCGGGACGAAATGACGCCCGCGCTCGCCAGGACCCACGCTGGTGCCGCTGGTCATGAAGATCCGTTCAGCGGGTCCGTTCGTGAGCTCGGCGTATTTGAACGCGATCGTGCTGATCGTTGGAACCTGGTCGAGCGATTGAATCGCGTCCGCCGCGACTCCCAGACTTTGGCAATACTCGCGATACGGTCCGATATGATCGAATTGGTAGCGAAACACCTCGAGCGCGAGATTTTCAAACTGATCGGGCCGCGGATCGCGGATAAACGAGAGAACCTGATCGAAGATTGACGTCATAACGAAAGCGCTTCTGCGCCAAATAATCGCGCACGCGACACGTCATGATTGCATCGGCGCGCCGGCTGGTTCAATCGGCCAGCCGCGCATCAGCGAAGAGGTAAGACTTTACGAGCTCTGGCTATGAGTCGGCTGTGGCGCGGGCGCCGGAGTCGCGACCGGCGTCTTGCGCGCCTTTTCGCGCTTGCGCGCTTCGGCTTCCGCTTGCGCGGCCTTGTACTTCTCCGCGCGTTCGGCCGCCGCAGTCATCTTTTTAGCTCCCCGCGGCCCGAGATCCTGCGTCTCCCATTTCGGTTTCTTCATCTCCACCCATTTGCCGTTGACTAACTGATAGGTGAAGACCAGGTATTTGAGCTTTCCGGTCGCGGTGCCTTTGCCGGGGCCGCCGCCTTTGGGCGGAATGTATTCGGCGCCGCCGAGCTTCGCGCTGACCACGAGGCGATGACCGGGACCATAATTTGGCAGGTACTCGAACTGGGGCTGCAGATCGACGTAGGCCTCGTTGCGGCTCTTCTTCTCGTCCTCGGTGTTGAGATAATTCGACGCCTCGTCGGATAGCGTGTTGGTGAGTTGATCACGCAGCGCGGGCGTCAGATCGCGTTGTTGGCGCGGATGGGCTAGATCGGCGGTCAGCGCTCGCGACGAAAAACTCAACGCCAGCGCTATCGACGCAATCACCAGGCACGCGACGTTCTTCAGCCGATCAATCATTATCGCAAATCGTCCGCGGCGATACGGAATCGCAAGCTCTACTTGCCGATTCCGCGGCCGAAGGCCGAAACCTGCGTCTGCCATTGCTCGCCGAATGCGAGGATCAGCACCTGCTGATTGATATGGACGTCCTTGCTCAAACTGCGCATCGCGCCGCCACCCACCGTGGACATGATCTTAAAAGCGCTTCGCGTCTGCTGATAAAAGGCCGGCAACGGCGTTATGTATGGTGGCTCGCGCTGATGCACCTTTTCCCAGAAGTCACGTTCGAAGCGCTCATGCTCTTCTTCCGTAACGTCGACGGTGTTGAAGGTGCCGTTATTCGCACGGAACTGTCGGATCAGCGTCATTATCGGATCGAAATCATTCTTGGCCGGCGGCGAATCGCCAACCAGCACGATCACCTTCTTGGCGTAGGGCTTGTAATCCATGCGGTCGACCGCGGTCTGGATCGCGCCCAGCATATTTTCTTCCCACGTGCCGCCGCCCTTGGCTCGCATATTTTCCAGGAAGGCCTGAACCTTGTCAGCGGAAATCGTCAGCGGCTGGATGTCGAGTGGCTCGCCGGTGCCGCCATAGATGATGACGCCGATTCGCGCGATCGGCACCAGGCGATGGATCGCCCGAATCAGGTCGCTCATCTTGGCTTTCACATCTTCGAGAATCAGCTTCATCGAGCCAGTGCCGTCGATCACCAGCACCACGTCGAGCCCGCTGCGGCGCAGATTGCCGATGAAGCCGCCGAATCCCGCTCCGACGCCGCGGCCGTAGCCCGAACCGATACCACCGCCGCGTCCGATACCGATACCGCCGCCGCCCGCAGCGCGCACGTAGTTCTCAGCCATACCGACCGCCTGCGAGGTCTCCGCTGTCACTGGCCGCTCAGTGTTTTGGATAGGAGCGGAGTCAGGCAGCGGGACTTCCGGCATGTCCATCTGCTGCATTTCCTCGCCGCCGCCACCGCCGCCTCCGCCCGCTTCGAGATTCACCATGATCAGCTCGCGGCCGCGCGGCGGATGCACATACGCGATCAGCAGCAGCAGCGCGATTACGTGAATCGCGATCGAAAGCGGAAACGGGCCGAGCAGAAAATGCAATGCACCCTTGACGGTCGAAAGCCTGCCCTCGGTCTCGGCTGCGCCTGCGGCGCGACGCCTGCGGCTGAATACCCAGTACAGGATAAACGCCAGCACGATCGTCGAGATGGCGACGGCGATAATGATGACCGGAAGAGAAATTGATTCTTGTATCGACGTTAGCATCCGCTCGACCACTCAGAGATAGACGTTGCGCCGAATGAAACCGCTCGCAACGCGAGCCGAACCTCTGCCATAGCTCTTGTGTTCAATAGCCGCCCAATTCTCCTGTGCCGCAATGCGCGTGTTATTTCGCGCCTCCCGTGGTGTCGCCGGCGGGAGCGGCACCGTTGGCCTGGGCAGCGATAGCGATCTGCTCCGCGCCCGCCCGCTTCGCGATATCCAGAATTCTCACCATGTCACCGAGAATCACCCTCTGGTCGCCCTGGAAGACCACGATCTTGTCCGGCGTCTTGCCAAGATCATCGCGCAACGTTCGTTCGAGATCCGCCTGCGCGACGCCGATGCCGTTGACGAAAATCTTATGGTCGGACGTGTACGCAACGGTCACGCCCTTGGGATTATTGTTGGCCGCGGGCGCTTCCGCTTTGGGTAGATCGACGTGGGCAGCCGATTCGATGGTGACCGAGGTCGTCACCATGAAGATGATCAAGAGCACCAGAAAAATGTCGGTGAGAGGGGTGATGTTGATATCGGAGAAGACGCCGCCGCTGGATCCGATGTTGATAGCCATCGATAACTATTCTCCTAGTAACCCGTCATCGTTCGCGCATAGTCTCGCGCCAGCTTAACTCCCCGCGGAGGTCCCGGCCGCCGTCTCGTTGGTCCTTTGCGCCGCAATCGCTATCTGCGATGCTCCGGCGCGCTTGGCGATGTCGAGAATCCGTATCATGTCGCCGAGCAGCACCTTCTGATCGCCCTGGAACACCACGATCTTTTCTTCGACCTTGCCCAGCGCCTCGTGCAGCGCGGGTTCGAGCTCGCGCTCGGGAACGTCCTTGGAGTTGACGAAGATCTCGTGCTGCGTGGTGTAGGTGACGATCACGCCCTTGGTCTCGGGCGAGGTGTTTTCGGCTTTCGGCAGATCGACGTGAGCCGCGGATTCGATGGTGACCGAGGTGGTCACCATAAAGATGATCAGCAGGACCAGGAAAATATCGGTCAGCGGCGTGATATTGATGTCGGCGAAAAGTCCGCCGCCGCTGGAGGGGCTACTGATCGCCACGTGCCTGCCGCCCCTGCAGCGCGGCATCGATCAGCCGGCCCGAGTTGATCCTCATGATGGCGTTGAT
>DATJOQ010000490.1:0-3966 GCA_035506935.1 Binataceae bacterium (SeqCode)
CGCCGGCTCGAACAGGTGCTCAAAAATCTGCTGGCCAACGCCTTCAAATTCACCGATAGCGGCTGGGTGCAGTTCCGCGTGGAGATGGCGTCGCCCGGTAAGCAGTTCGAAAGCGAATCGCTCAACGCCGCGGGCCAGGTGGTCGGCCTCTCCGTGGTCGATACCGGCATCGGAATTCCAAAGAACAAGCAGAAATTGATTTTCGAAGCATTCCAGCAGGCTGACGGCAGCACCAGCCGCAAGTACGGCGGCACCGGACTCGGGCTCTCGATCAGCCGCGAGATAGCAAGCGCGCTCGGCGGCGAAATCCAGGTCGAGAGCAGTCCCGGCAAGGGCTCCCGCTTCACGCTCTATCTGCCGGTCAGGTATCGGCACGCCGTACCAAGCAACATAACGCGGCCGGAAATGGAGAGTGAAAGCGGGCAACTCGGCGAAGGCGCGCAATCGCTCAGCGCCTTGGCGCTGCAACTCGCCCAGGCGGGCTCGCAATCCACGGGCGTTGGTGAGTTGCCTTGTTCACTCGCCGGCAAAAAAGTCCTGATAGTCGACGACGACCTGCGCAATCTTTTCGCCGTCACCAGCCTGCTCGAAGCACAGGGCATGAAGGTGCTGTGCGCGGAAAACGGGCGCGCCGGAATCGAGATGATCGAACGGCACCCCGATATCGATATCGTTTTGATGGACATCATGATGCCCGAGATGGACGGCTACGAAACCATGAAGCTGATCCGCAAGGACCCGACGAAGGATCGGCTGCCAGTGATTGCCGTGACCGCGAAGGCACTCAAGGAAGATCGCGAGCGATGCATGAACGCGGGCGCCTCTGATTACCTGGCCAAGCCGATCAACGAAGCCCAGTTGATCGACCTGATTGGCATCTGGACTGGCGGTTCACAGACCCAGGTAATTTGATGGAACTGTTAGCGCCGCCGGGCAGGAGAAAGCCCCCCAGACAAACCATGGGATCAGGCAAGGCATTGGCAAAACCGATCGTAGACAGCGGCGCATCCGCGAGCATTCTGCTGGTTGACGATTCGCCGACTAACCTGCTCGCGCTCGAAGCGATCCTCGGTCCACTGGGCCAGCGGCTCGTGCGCGCCACCTCGGGCGAGGAAGCTCTCAACTGCGTGAGCGAAGAAGACTTCGCGGTCATCCTGATGGATTTGCGGATGCCGGGAATGGGTGGGCTCCGCGCGATCGAACTGATCAGGCGGCGCGAGCAGTCGGCCACTGTGCCGATAATCCTGCTCACCGCGCTCGCCGCCGACAATTCCGATCTGACCGCCGGCTATGCTCACGGGGCGGTGGACTTCCTGCTGAAGCCGTTCGATCCGGTGATTCTGCGCTCGAAGGTCTCGGTGTTCATCGATCTCTATCTCAAGGAGCAAACTATCAAGCACCAGGCGGCGCAGCTTCGCGAACGTGATCGCGAAGTTTTCGAACGCCGCAGCGAACGGCGTTTCCGGGCGTTGATGGACGCTCTACCTCAGTGCGTATGGGCCGCGCGCTCTGACTTACTATTCTATTATTGGAACAAACAGGCATCTGAGTATTCAGGCGCTCCCGAAGGACGCCCTGTTCCGTATAGCCACTTGGTTGACCTGATACATCCCGAAGACCAGACGCGCGTAGAGGTCGAATGGAAAGCCGCTATTGAAGCACAGCAAGATGTGGTGTTTCAGGCACGCCTCAGGCGACACGACGGAGGAGCTTATCAGTGGTTTCAGATCCGAACTGTCCCGCTGCGTGAATTTCAGCAAGTGGTGGGATGGATCGTCTCGGCAACCGACATCGACGCGCAGCATCACGCCTTGGAGCAGGCGGAGATCGCGAATCGGATGAAAGAGGAGTTCCTCGCGATTGTCTCTCACGAACTACGCAATCCGCTGAACGCGATTAAAGGCTGGACTCATTTGCTGCGCTCCGGAAGCCTCGACAAGGCTCAGTGCGCCAAGGCTTTGGAGACCATCGAGCGCAACGTGGATTTGCAGACCTCATTGATCGAGGATCTGCTGGACGTCTCGAGCATCATACGCGGCAAGTTGAAGCTATCGCTGAAAACGATTGCGCTCGCCGCGGTGATCGAAGCGGCGCTGGCCGCGGTGCGGCCAACCGCGGAAGCCAAAGGCGTTGAGTTGGAATTCGTAAATGACGCGCCGAGCGACACGTCGCTGGGCGACGCCGACCGCCTGCAGCAGGTGTTTTGGAACTTGCTGTCGAACGCCATTAAATTCACTCCGCGCGGAGGCCGAGTCACCGTCCGCCTCGGTCGCGAAGCACATAGACTGGTGTCGATGGTGCGCGATACCGGACAGGGTATCGCTCCGCAATTCCTGCCTCACGTGTTCGAGCGGTTTCGTCAGGCCGAAGGTCCGCTCATCCGCTCCCACGGTGGCCTCGGATTAGGCCTTGCCATAGTGCGCCACCTGGTTGAATTGCATGGCGGAACCGTCGCCGCCGACAGTGAAGGGATCGACCAGGGCTCCACTTTTTGGGTATACCTGCCCGAGCAGATTAAGGAGAGCGCCGGCGAAGCCTGGAACGCAGATCGCCCATCGGTAGGGAGTCGCTTGCTCCAGGATCTCAGTCTGCTGATCGTCGAAGACCAATTGGATTCGCGAGAGGCGTTGGCGGAAACACTTCGTACCTTCGGAGCGAACGTGAAGACTGCGGAGTCCGCACTTGAAGCGCTGCACGTACTCGAACACACAACGCCCAACTTATTAATCAGTGATATAGCGATGCCGCTGGCCGACGGCTTCGACTTGATACGCAAAATCCGCGAGCGTATATCGGCCCAGAGGATGCCCGCAATCGCGATCACAGGTCTCAGCCGTCGCAGTGAGCACGAAAAGGCACTCGAAAGCGGCTTCCAGGTATGCATGGTCAAGCCGGTATCGCCGCAGCAGTTGATCGAATCGATCAAACAGTTAACCCATCGAATGTAATACCATGCATGTCTTCAACCTGAGGCTCCGAAACCGTACAAATTCAGAGAGTTGCGCGATTCGATCCGGAAAAGCGCCTGGCATGCACGGGAATTTCAGGCGAAGACTATGCGATACCGGGCCGCAACGCCCTGGTTCTCCAGACCGTCGATCCTGGAGAGTTCCTCACGCTCTTCCATCCGCTGCGTTCCACGCCCGACCGTCAACTGGCGATTCGCAAGGCGGCGCGTTCGACCGCGCGTCACTATCTCTGGAGCGACATAATAAAGAGCAACATTCTTCCGCGCATTCCGCTGCTGCGGCACTGATTGGCGAGATTAGGTAGCGACCGGGACCCGAAGGGAACGCTGCGCGCCGCGCGATGCGTCCCCCACATCGCGTTTGCCGTGGTTTTACGACCGGCGGCCGCCGTAGGCCTGCAATTCTTTTTCTAGGCTGGTCGCCGTCAATCGGATTTCCGCGAGTTGCCGCGCAACGATTTCTCGCGTGCCAGGAGGGAGATTCAGCGCGAGAGCCCTTTCGTATTCCGCAACCACTGATTGCGCGTCACTCCGGCACCAATCCACCACTGCGCTGTCGCCCGCGCTCATGATCACGCTGAAATCCATCGCAGTTCTGTCGATCAACCCGCCGAAAGTCCCAGCCTCCTTGTCATCTCCGCCCAAGCGGATGCGTTCGCGGTTTAATTCATCCGCGGCTTTTTTTCGCGCTACCGCTTGCCGTTCGAAATACTTCTCAAGGTCGGCTCGTCCGACATCGCTCGCCGCATGGTGATAGCGCTTTTCGGCATCTACACACACACCTATCAGTCGATCCAATGGCTCTGTCGTGCTCATCTTGAATGCTCCTAAGCGGTTTTTGCGCAGACTACTTTCTTCACCGCCGCGGTGCTCGATAACTGATCCGCGCAAGTTGCTTATAGCCTCTCTCTTAAACTGCCATCCTCCGCAGCTTCTATGCCAGAGCTAAACTGTGGCCAGCGCGCAAGCCTGTTGACCGCCATGCATTCCAGCTTGTC
>DATJOQ010000491.1:0-5699 GCA_035506935.1 Binataceae bacterium (SeqCode)
CCAGCAATTGAAGTCCGAGCAACAATGCCTTGCCGAGCTGCACTTTGTAATGCTCGTACGCATCTGACACCTGCCTTCCGAGATGAACGAGGTAGCGCACGGTGCCGAAGACAATAGCGAGCAAAATAACCAATACAGCCAGGCTTTCGATCCCTAAAACTGAGAGCTCGATTAAACCGCGGACAGTATGGCCAATCGCGTTCGAATCCATCCAAATCCCCATTTCCAGGCTGACTGTTGTTTAGCATCGATCTCCCTTCAGCGCATAAAGGATGGCGCGAACGCCACCAAAAAATTCGCGTTGAAATCGGGGCCAACATCAATTAGCATTGACTAATTAATTAGTATTAGCTAATTAATTATTTAATGGTCGCTGCTGCTCCGGTCGATGCCATCATGCGCGCACTTGCAGATCCCACGCGGCGCTCTGTGTTCGAGCGGATCGTCCGCTGCGACGAGATAACGGTGGTCGAGCTGACGCGGGGAAGCGGTGTGACTCAAGGCGCTATCTCGCAACATCTCAAGTCATTGAAGCAGGCTGGCCTGATCGCCGAACGGCCTGAGGGCCGCAACGTCTACTATCGCGCCAAACCCGAAGGCCTTGCGCCCCTCGTCGACTGGATGAGCCATTACGGTGTTTTCTGGCGCGCACGGTTCGCCAATCTTCGAGCTCTGCTGAAGGAAATCGACCCATGAGTGAAGCCACGTCGAACTCGCCCACTCAAGAAATCGCTGTTGACGAAGTCTTTCCGCACACGCCGGAAACGATCTGGAAGGCGCTGACGACCGGTGAGCTGATCGCGCACTGGATACATATGACGCCGACGGGGTTCGCCCCCGTCAAATGCACGCAGTTTACTTTCCAAACCACGCCGGCCGGCGCATGGGACGGCCTCATTCGCTGCGAAGTGCTTGAGGTGATCCCGAACGAGCGCTTCGCCTGGAGCTGGAAAGGCGGACACGAAAGCAACGTCGGATACGGCGCACGGCTGGATACTGTCGTCACGTTCACACTCACCAAAGTTGCGGAGGGCACTCGCGTTCGCCTCGTGCACTCTGGTTTCGTACTGCCGAAGAACGCTACGGCGTTCAAGAATATGAGCGAAGGCTGGAAGAGATGTGTGGAAACGATCGACACGATCGCGCGCGAAAAGAGTTGAGGGGAGCTCCTCGCAAAAGCCACGATGCAACGACACAAAGGAGAAAAGGCGATGACCAAGCATCGGACCGGCTCACGCGAAGAGTGGCTCGCAGCCCGGCTTGAGTTGCTGAAAGAGGAAAAGGAGCTCACACGGCGCAGCGACGAGCTGGCGCGGCAACGCCAGGAATTGCCCTGGGTCCGGATCGACAAGGAATATCGATTCGATACCGACCAAGGGCTCGCCACGCTGGCAGACCTCTTCCAAGGACGCTCTCAGCTGCTTGTCTACCACTTCATGTTCGGGCCTGATTACACGGCTGGATGTCCCTCCTGCTCGATGATCGCAGACGGTTTCAACGGCTTCGCGGTTCACCTGGCAAATCATGACGTGATGTTGTGGGCAGTTTCGCGTGCGCCGCTCGCAAAGTTGCAAGCCTACAAGCGCCGAATGGGCTGGGCGTTCCCGTGGGCTTCGTCGCTCCCCAGCGACTTCAACTTCGATTTCAACGTTTGGTTCAGCGAAGAGCAACAGCGGCAGGGCAATGTCGAATACAATTACAATCGCGAGCGAGCGTTTGAGTGGCGTCCGGGTCAGGAAGGTGGCGGCTCCGGAGCGGAAGACAAGTTCGCCGCGATGTGCGGAACCGACACGCCCACGTACCATCGCGATCGGCCGGGCATGAGCGCATTCACGCTCGAGCACAGCGTGGTATACCACACCTATTCGACCTACGCTCGCGGACTCGACGGACTCTGGGGCTCCTACCAGTGGCTCGATCGCGCGCCCAAGGGACGCAACGAGACGGGGATCTGGTGGCGCCGCCACGACGAGTACAAGTAAGCGCTGAGCGATTCCTGCGAGAAAACCCTCGCGGCGCGCGTGTTGGTTGAAGCCGTGGATACGCCTTCCATCTCCCTTCGGCTCTTCGAATCGATCGCTTTGAATGATAAGGGGTGAGTTCATCGCGCAATTAAGAGGAGCCACCCGCATGGACACGCAGCAACTGCAGGATATTGAGGAAATCCGCCAGCTCAAAGCACGATATTTTCGCCTGATGGACTTGCAGCAGTGGGAGGAATGGCAGCACTGCTTCACCGAAAACGTTTCGGCGTTCTACGGGCGCTCGATACGGCGCCGCCCGGATCTGCCGAGCGATATAGGCTGTGAAGGGCGTGCGGCGCTGGTTAAAGGGGTCAGCGGGCTCCTCGGCGAGGGGAAGTCGATACACCAGGGCTTCATGCCTGAAATCCAGTTGACCAGCACGACCACCGCCAAAGGGATCTGGTCGATGTTCGATTGGGTCTGGATACCTACCTGTCAGTACCGGGGATGGGGTCACTATTATGAAGACTATGTGAAGGAAAACGGCGTGTGGAAAATAAAAAAAATCAAGCTTACGCGCGTGCACGTCGAAGAAGTCTGGCTCTAACGCGCAGGCAAAACGACTCGGAATCTAGTGCTATCCGGTTAGGTAGCACGTAAGCTTGATTCGATCAGGCTTCTGTATTCCGCGAAGACGCTGGACTCACCACGGAGGACTGGCTGTGGACGCATCGAATACCATCATTCAGTACGAGATGACGATTCAAGCCGAGCCAGCTTCGGTGTTCGCGTTTTTTACCGAACCCGAACGGCTGGTTCGCTGGATGGGTGCGTCGGCCAACCTTGATCCGCAGCCCGGCGGGTTGTTCCTGCTTGATGTCCAGGAGGGATTTGTAGCGCGCGGCAAATTTACCGAGGTCATGCCGGTGTCGCGCCTGGCGTACACGTTTGGCTGGGAAGCAAGTCGGCACAATGTTCCTCCGGGCTCTTCGTTGATCGAGATCGATCTTGCGCCCAAGAATGGCGGGACGCTTCTTCGCTTCAAGCATAGCGGGCTTCCGCCTGCAGCCGTGCCGGCGCATCGCGAGGGATGGGATCATTACCTCGCGCGCTTGGTGACGGCAGCTAGCGGCGACGATCCTGGGCCGGATCTCTGGCGCAAGGATAAATAGAAACGTCGCTGGTATTTAAAGTTCGACCTTAGCGCGATCGGAAAACAGCACAACGCTGGAGCAGGATACTGAGGAAAAAAGACGCGTCAGGCCACTCCCGCGACTTGTCCGCGATGTTATCAACCGAAGCGGTCGAGTGGCTCTTGCGCGATGGCATCACAGTCCCGACGCCGAGTATCCTGCTCGGCCAGGTTTGCTCCCGACTTGTTAAACAGAAGCTCCCGATAGCGAGCGCTGTCCTTAGTATCGCCAGCCTCGATCCCCTGGTTTCCATGACTCGACTACGTTGGCAATCGAACAGCGGTCGCGTGGTCGAGGAAGTGATGTTGCACGGGATGCCGGCCGCTGCTTCGTCCGCAGAAAATGACGCGCTTCGGATCAGCTTTGCGGGAACGGGCCATCATATCGAATGGCGCAGCGATTCAGGCACGGCGTTCACCGAAGAACAGCAGGATGATCTCAGTAAGGTGTGTCTGGCGATGGCGGCGCCGCTCCAGGTGGTAGTTGAAAGGAATGTTACTCGAGGAGTCCTGCAAGCGTACCTGGGCCGGCGCAGCGCTGAAAACGTCCTCAGCGGGTCGGTACGCCGCGGTATCGGCGAAGTAATCGAGGCTGTCGTATGGATCTCCGACCTGCGCGACTTCACACACCTCTCTGAGACTCTCAGCTCAGCCGAGGTGATCACGGCTCTGAACGACTGTTGCGCAAGGATGGTGGGAGCGATCCAGCCGCTCGGTGGCGAGGTGTTGAAGTTTATCGGCGACGGATTGCTGGCTATCTTTCCGCTTGCCGAGCTCGGAGAGCAAGCGGCATGCGACGCGGCAATCAGCGCTGTGCGAGCCGCGCGCGCGGGAATGGCCCAGCTAGACAATGAACGCCTGCGTGCCAGCCTGTGCCCATTGCCTTTCGGGATCGGACTTCATCTCGGGCCGGTGATGTACGGCAATATCGGCGCGCCCGACCGCCTCGATTTTACCGCTATCGGTCCGGCGGTGAACGTGGCCAGCCGTATCGAGGGAGCATGTCGATCGCTGGCCTGTCCGGTGCTGATTTCTGATGCGGTCGCGAGCCGCTGTACCGAGAATCTCGTGCCGCTCGGGCTGCAATCCCTTCGTGGAGTCGCGCAGCCGATCGCGCTCTTCACGTTGCCCGAATTAAAAACAGGCCACGGATCTGTCCCGAGCTCTCAGTAAACCTGAGTACCTGAGAAATAATCGCGCGAGGAGTTTGAACAACAATGTGGCGCGCCCTTTTGGGGCGCGCCACAATTATCTTCGGGACAGCTACTGCCGTAGCCTGCTCAGCAATCAATCCTAGTGCACGATGCAGGTACCCCAACCGGGTGAATCATCATCGTCGAGATTGACGTCATTCATCACCCCCTGCGTTCCGCTGCTCAGCAGGAAAACCTGGTCCTCGAAATCCTCACAATCCAAATCGCCGTAAAGAAAATCCCACGCTAGTCCCTCGCACATGAAACCAACTTCTGAATAGAACCCGGAATTTCTCGTATCCAGCTCAAAAGCGCAGAAGGCAGAACCGTCGGGAGTAAAAAACGAAGCGACCAGGAATCCGCTGGTGAATTTTGAGTTTAGAGTTGTCACCGACCAGACCGCACCGTCAGATATTGTGATGCCCGGCGCAACAGGGAAATTGTTCTGGCCTTGGCACGAGTAAGTCGTGGTCCCGGATGCGTACGTGGTTTGATTGTGTCCGGCCCACAGTAGGGCCAATATCGCAACTGTTATTACAAAAAGCGCCTTTCGCATGATTCGCACCTCTCGTTTTACGCTGGTAGCTTTCTTGGGCAGAATGCCTCGTTTACCGCAAAGCAGTGATTGACCGCAGTCGAACTTGCTCAGCAATCACTTGCCTACTTCACAATGCAGGTGCCCGCGCCGGGCGCATCATCATCGTCGAGATTGAAATCATTCATCACCCCCTGCGTTCCGCTGGACACCATGGAAACCTCGTCTTCGAAATAATCGGGACACCAACTGTCGCCGCCCGCGTATTCCCAATCGAGTAGCTGGAAGGTGAAACCGTCTTCTGATTCGAAAGCGGAATCGCCCGTGTCCAGCTCAAAAAAGCAGACCTCTGAACCGATGCAGGTGTCGAACGTGGCGATAAGGAACCCGCTGGTAAATTTCCCGTTCTGAGTGGTGACCGACCAGAGCGCGGCGTTAGCTATAGTGGTGTCCTCCTCAATCGGAAAGGTGTCGTGGCCCTGACACGAGTAAGTCGTAAGCCCGACGGCATAGGCCATTTGGCTGTGACCTGCCCACAGTAAGGCCACTACAGCGATCGTTACCGCTAAAAGCGCTTTTCGCATGATTTCCTCCCTCGCTAAAAGGCGTTAATATTGTTTAGCCTTTGATTGCTTCGGTTAACGCACTCAAATGACAAAGTGCTTATGTTAAGTCAACGTTTCGCAGATTAGCGTGTTAGTTTTTTGCAATAAATTTCACTTTTAATTAATCCTGCCTTCATATGGTGGGCTGGCGACGGCTAATCCGCCGTAAACGGTGGCACCCGCGGATACCGACGTATCGCTCAGGCAATC
>DATJOQ010000492.1:0-11894 GCA_035506935.1 Binataceae bacterium (SeqCode)
GGTCTTTCGGTAATCGCGCTGATTCCCGCGCGCTATGGCTCGAGCCGATTACCGGGCAAGCCGCTTAGCGATATCGCGGGCGTGCCGATGGTGGTGCGGGTGTGGCGGCAGGTGAAGCTCGCGCGCTCGATCGAACGAGTCGCGGTCGCAACCGACGATCGCCGTATTGCCGACGCGGTTATCGCAGCCGGCGGCGAAGCGATAATGACCTCGAGCGCGCATCTGAGCGGCACTGATCGTATCGCCGAGGTCGCGCGCAATCTGAGCGCCGAGATTTATCTCAACGTGCAGGGCGATCTCCCGTTTATCGAGCCCGCCGACCTCGACGCGCTGGCCGCCCCGATGCTTGCCGAGCCGGATTTGAATATGGCGACGCTGGCCGCGCCTCTGACCGACCCCCAAGAATGGCACAACCCGAATGTGGTAAAGTTGGTGTGCGATGAACGCGGCGACGCGCTCTACTTTTCGCGCAGTCCGATTCCTTTTGCGCGCGACGGCGGAATTCCGAGCCAGGCGCGGCGCCATATCGGCGTCTACGCCTACCGCCGCGATTTCCTGCTGCGCTTCGCCGCGCTGGAGCCGGGAGTGCTGGAGATGATCGAAAAGCTCGAACAGTTGCGCGCGCTGGAGCGCGGCTATCGTATCCGGGTGGTCGCTTCCGTGAAGCCATCGCTTGAGGTAGATACTGCCGAGGATCTGGCTCGTGCCTGCCGGCTCGCGGCGGGAGCCGCGGGCGGCGACGGGAGGTGACGTTGGAGCGGAGCAAGACCAAATTTATCTTCGTTACCGGCGGCGTGGTTTCATCGCTGGGCAAGGGACTTGCCGCGGCGTCGCTCGGCGCGCTGCTCGAAGCGCGCGGCCTCAAAGTCTCGCTGCTCAAGATGGATCCCTACATCAACGTCGATCCCGGCACCATGAGCCCCTTCCAGCACGGCGAAGTGTTCGTCACCGACGACGGCGCCGAGACCGATCTCGACTTGGGCCACTACGAGCGCTTCGTCGAGACCCGGATGAGCCGGCGCAACAACTGCACCGCCGGGCAAATCTACGACACCGTGATCCAGAACGAACGGCGCGGCGATTACCTCGGCGCGACGGTCCAGGTGATTCCGCATATCACCGACGAGATCAAGCGCCGCATCCTCGACGCGGCCGAAGGCACCGACGTTACCGTGGTCGAAGTCGGCGGCACGGTGGGCGATATCGAGAGCCTGCCGTTCCTTGAGGCGATCCGCCAATTCCGATGGGATCGCGGGCGCGAAAATGTTCTGTATATCCACCTTACGCTGGTGCCGTTTATCGCGTCCGCCGGTGAAGTCAAAACCAAGCCCACGCAGCATAGCGTCAAGGAGCTGACCGGCGTCGGGATTCAGCCCGATATCCTGCTATGCCGCAGCGATCGCGCGATCGAGAAATCGGTCAAGGCCAAGATCGCGCACTTCTGCAACGTCGAGAACAATTGCGTGATCGGCGCGCGCGACGTCGAGAGTATCTACGAGGTGCCGCAGACGCTTCATGACGAGGGCCTCGACCAGCGGGTGGTCGAGAAGCTGAATATCTGGACCGGCGCGCCGAATCTGACCAAGTGGCGGCGAATCGTGAAAGCCGCGCAGAATCCGAAGGTCACGGTCAATATCGCGGTGGTCGGCAAATACGTCGACCTGGTCGACGCGTATAAGAGCTTGCACGAAGCGATCGCGCACGGCGCCATCGCGAATCTGGCCAAGGTGACGATCGATTACGTCGACGCCGAGGAGCTGGAAAAGACCGATCCGGCCGTCAGGCTCAAGTCCGCTCACGGGATTATCGTGCCCGGCGGCTTCGGCGATCGCGGGATTCAGGGGAAGGTCAACGCGGTGCGTTACGCGCGCGAGAACGACGTGCCGATTCTGGGTATCTGCCTGGGATTGCAGGTGATGGTAATCGAGTTTGCGCGCGACGTGCTGGGTCTGAAGAATGCCAACTCGAGTGAATTCGACGCCAAGTCTCCCGCGCCCGTGATCGATATCATGCAGACGCAGAAGGACGTCACGCGCAAGGGCGCGAGCATGCGCCTGGGCGCTTATCCCTGCGATCTCAAGACCGGCTCGCTCGCTCATCGGCTGTATCGCCGTCAACGGATAAGCGAGCGCCATCGTCATCGTTATGAGGTCAACAACGCATACCGCGAAGCGCTGGAAAAAGCCGGCCTCAAGGCGACTGGCGTGTCACCCGACCGCAAGCTGGTCGAAATCATGGAACTCGAAGGCCATAGCTGGTTCCTCGGATGCCAGTTCCATCCGGAGCTGCGCTCACGCCCGCTCGATTGTCATCCGCTGTTCCGCGGCCTGATCAAAGCCGCGATCGAGCGGCGCGCCGCAACCAGCGCCGAACGATCCAACGTCAGGGAGCTTCGACCAGCGCTGTGAGCGTCGCCCAGGTAAAAGTCGGCGAGGTGGTGTTTGGCGGCCCCGCGATGGTGCTGATCGCGGGACCCTGCGTGATCGAGAGCGAGGAGTTTTGCCTGCGCCACGCCGATCGGCTCGCCGCGATTACGCGCCGCGCCGGAATCGGGCTGGTGTTCAAATGCTCCTTCGATAAGGCGAATCGCACCAGCCATAAATCGTTTCGCGGGCCGGGATTGGAAGAAGGGCTCGAGATTCTGGCGCGGGTCAAGCGCGAATTCGGGATTCCGGTGCTGACCGACGTTCACGAGAGCGTCCAGGTTGCCGCGGTGGCCCAGGTGGTCGACGTGCTGCAGATTCCGGCGCTGCTCGCGCGCCAGACCGATTTGGTGCTGGCAGCGGCGGCCAGCGGCGCGGCGATCAATCTGAAGAAGGGCCAGTTCATGGCGCCGTGGGAGATGGGCGCCGTAATCGCGAAGGCCGAGAGCGCCGGTAATCGGCGCCTGATGGTGTCCGAGCGCGGCTTTTCCTTTGGCTACAACAACCTGGTCTCCGATCTGCGCTCGCTGGTGATCATGCGGCGCTTCGGCTATCCGGTGATTTTCGACGCGACCCACTCAGTGCAGTTGCCCGGCGCCGGCGGCGAACACTCGCTTGGCCAGCGCGAGTTTATCGCGCCGCTGGCGCGCGCCGCCGCCGCGGTAGGTATCGACGGCGTTTTTATGGAGGTTCACGAAGATCCCGATCGCGCGCTCAGTGACGGCTCGAATTCCTACCCCCTCGACCACGTCGGCTCCCTGCTCGACGGCCTCAAGCAGATCGATAGCCTGGTGCGTTCGAGCCGTGTGGCAGACCTGGACTGATGCGGCTATTTTAAGCTTTGAGCGGTAGCATCCGGAGATCCCCGATCGCTGCCCGCCCTCGGTTGCCAAAAGCAAATGGCGAAGATGAGTCCCAGGCGAGTGGCTGCGGTGTTGGCCGCGGTGGGAGCCGCGATCCTGGCGGTGGTCGCCCTGTACTCGGTACGCGCCGTGATCCATCACGATCGCGGCAAGCTGCTCAGTAAAGGACTGGACCTGGTGCCTGGCTCGCTGCTGCACGTGCGCAATTTCCACTGGACGCAGATGAAGGGCGATCACAAGCAATGGGAATTGAACGCTGGCGAGGCCGCCTACTCCGACGACAAGACCGTACTCAATTTGAAAAAACCCGTGCTGACGATGATCCTCGACGATGGCAAAAGCTTTGAGCTGCACGCCGATCACGCCGAGCTCAAGTTGAACGGCAACCATATCAATCAGGCCCATCTCACCGGCGGACTAGATTTGAACTACGGTGAGGTCGAGATTAAGACTGACGAGGCGACTTTCTGGCCCGACCGCGATATGGTCCAGACTTCAGGCGCAGTCCAGGTTCATATGCCGGACCTCGAGGTATCCGGCGTCGGCATGGAGGCGCATCCGCGTGCGCGCCTGTTCGCGCTGCAGCATGACGTGCACACTGAAATCAAACGGGAGACCGTACGTGGCGGAACCAACAAGTCCTCATAGCGTGCCAGCCAGCGCGCGCTCGAGCGCCCGGTCTCATCTGGCCAGAGCTGTGCTGTTCGCTGGTGGCCTGACGGTTGCGCTGGCGCTCGCGACACCGGCCGCATCGCAGACCACCTCCGCTCCGACGACATCCGGCGCGAGTGCGTCATCGGGCGCCGGCGCCGCGCCCCCTGCTGCGTCTGCGGGAACCGTCTCGTCGAAATCGTCGGGTTCGTCTGGAAGCAGGAACACGAAACACGCAAAAGCTCCCGCTGGCAAATCCAAGACGTCGAAGGCAGCCGCCAGTTCGGACGATAGCGGAAGCCCGTTCCAAGCGATGGACTTGAAGAACGGCAAGCAGCCGATCGACATCCGTTCCGACACGCTGGATTTCGATTACAAGGGCCACAAGGTGGTCTATCACGGACACGTGCAAGCCAGCCAAGGCAGTGGTTCGCTAAGCAGCGATAATCTTGAGGTGTTGTACGGCAACGATTTCAAAGACCTGAAGAAGGCTATCGCCACCGGCAACGTTCACATTACGCAGGGCGGGCGATGGGCGACCGGTGAACGCGCCGATCTTGATCAGGTCGCGCGTACCGTAGTGCTGACCGGAAGTCCAGTCATTCACGACGGGCCTGATCAGGTGACTGGCACGCGAATCCTGATATATCTTGATACAGACAAGAGTGTGGTGGAAAAGGCTCACGCGGTGATCTTCCCTCGTCAGTCGGACGATCACGATAATCAAGAGGCGGGCGAGCAGAAGACGAACGAGCAGAAGACAGCGGCGCAGAAGACGGCTGAACAAAAACCAACGGATCAGACCCACTAGGAACTATGGCGCTTGAGGCAAGGCTAGGACAGGAACTGAGGCTGCGGCAGCAGCTGGTGATGACGCCGCAGCTGCAGCAGGCTATCAAGATCCTGCAACTCGCGCTGCCCGAGCTCGAGATGGTGATCCAGAAGGAGCTGGACCAGAACCCGATGCTCGAGCCCATGGAACGGGCTTCCGAGCAAAACGGTGAAAGCGATTCCTCACGGGATAACGGCGATGGTGCGTCAAGCTCCGCGTCGAGCGAAAACGGCGAGGCGCCAACCACACTGTCTCCCACCGATTTGGACGCCGTACCCGAGACTCCCGTGCTCGCCGAAACTCCACCTGTCGATTCGCACGACGCCGCCGCCGAGCTCAAGGAGCTTGGCTCGCTCGACAAGCTCGATTGGCGTGAATATCTCGAAAATTACTCCAACAATTGGCAGGACAATTCCTCGGGCGACGATTCCGACGAGCGCCGGCTGGCGGTCGAGAACACGCTCAGCCGCAAAAGTTCGCTCGAAGACCATCTGATGTGGCAGCTCAGGCTCTCGGGCCTAAATGAAGCCGACCAGACGATCGCCGCCACGATCATCTACAATCTAAATCGCGACGGCTATCTCGATACTCCGCTCGAGGAGCTCGCGGCACAGCTCGAATGCCCGGTGGCCGACGTCGAGCGCGTGCTCCAGCGCGTGCAGCGCCTCGATCCTCCGGGGGTGGCGGCGCGCGACTTGAGCGAATGTTTGTTCCGCCAGCTCGCGAATCACGGCATGGAAGATTCGCTGGCCGCGCGTATCGTCAAGAGCCATCTGGCCCTGCTGGAAAAGCATCGTTATGCCGAACTCGCCAAGGTGCTCGGCGTCAGCAACGAGCTGGCGCTGCAGGCGGCCAAGGTGGTGGCCCTGCTGGAGCCCAAGCCGGGACGCGATTACGGCGAGCAGGAAGCGGCGTATATCGTGCCCGACGTATTCATTCATAAGCTCGACGACGACTACGTGGTTTCGCTGAACGAAGACGCGGCGCCGCGCCTGCGGCTCTCGGGCTATTATCAGCGGGTGTTGCGCGATAATAACGCGAGTCCCGAAACCAAGGATTACCTGCAGGAGCGATTGCGCTCGGCGCGATGGCTGGTGAAATCGATCTACCAGCGCCAGCAAACCATTTTTAAGGTCGCCAATTCGATCGTAAAGTTTCAGCGCGGATTCTTCGATCACGGTATCAGCCAGCTAAGGCCGCTGGTGCTGAAAGATGTGGCCGACGATATCGGGATGCACGAATCCACCATCAGCCGCGCCACCGCGAACAAGTACGCACATACTCCGCAGGGCATTTTCGAGCTCAAGTTCTTTTTCACTTCGAGCGTCAAAGGGGCCAGCGGTGAGGACGTGAGCGCTGAAACTGTCAAAGAGACGATCCGCAACCTGGTGGCTGCCGAGGATCGTCACAACCCGCTTTCGGACCAGGCGATCGCCGAAACCTTACGCCGCGAACAGGTGAATATCGCGCGCCGCACGGTCGCCAAGTATCGTCAGGCGCTGGGCATTCTGCCGTCCGCCGGCCGCAAGCATCCGGATTGACCCGTGGCACAGAAGCAGAAGGGGAGTGGCAAGATGGGGGGCAAATCGAAAGCCGGGCAGCAGAAGAAAAAGGCTCGCCGCGTGGCCGTACCGCCGACCGAGGTGACCGTCACCTTTCGGCATATCGACTCGACCGCGGCTATCCAGCAGTACGCCGAGCGCAAGCTTGGCCATATCTCCAAGTTCGTCAAGCGCGCAACTCAGGCTCATCTAATCCTCGAGGTTGATAAATATCGCCAGCGCGGCGAGGTGACGGTCAAATCGGGCCGCATGGCCGTTGTCGCGCAGGCCGAAACCAAAGACCTCTATTCCGTGATCGATTTGCTGGTTGACAAGGTCGAGCGCCAACTGAAAAAAACCAGCGAAAAAGTCAAGGCCAAAAAGACCCGGGCACCCTCGACCGGCGAGGTCCTGACCGCCGCCGAAGAGGGCTCGTCACGGTAGAGCCGATGGCGCTAATCGCGGCTGAGTAGCTCAGAGGTTGCCTAATTGACCGTGCGCGTGGATTATGCGAATAGCGGTTGCGCATGCGCCGCATTTTCGCGATGAGCTTCCGAGCTGCATGACATGAAAATCACAGACATCCTGAATCCGGAAATGGTGGTGCCAGAGTTGACCGCCGACAGCAAGCCTGACGTGTTGCGCGAGTTGGCCGACCACCTGTGCTCGTGCTTCCGGCAGGTGGAGGTCGACAAGGTGGTCAGTGTGCTGGCCGACCGCGAACGGATGGGCTCGACCGCGATCGGAGACGGTATCGCGATTCCTCACGGCAAGCTCAAAGGTCTCACCCGCATCATTGGCGTGTTCGGACGCAGCATCAAAGGCGTCGATTTCGAATCGCTCGACGGTGAACCGACGCATCTGTTTTTCGTGCTGATGGCGCCCGAGGACTCGGCCAGCTTACATCTGAAAGCGCTCGCCCGAGTCTCGCGCCTGTTCAAGGATGATGGCTTTCGCCGCCGCCTGCTGGAAGCTCCTGACGCGAGCGAGATTTTCCGCCTGATAAAAGAGGAAGACGCCAGGTACTGAGCGCTGCCTTCAGGCTGACCGCAACGCCTTCGCAAATCGGGCTGCCGCGGAGATTCGGGCCGCTCACCGGCGAAAAAACATGCGGCTGATTATCGTCACTGGAGTTTCCGGCTCGGGCCGCGCCTCCACCATGCGCGTGCTCGAGGATCTCGGCTTTTATTGCGTCGATAATCTGCCGGTCGCGCTGGCGTCCAACGTCCTGACCCTCGCCACCGGCCGCGACCCCACGCTCAAGGGAGTGGCGCTTGGGGTCGACGCGCGTGAGCGCCTGTTCTTTCCCGAATGGCCGCGGGTTTTTGCCGAACTCGAGCATCAGGGATTCAATCCTTACGTGCTGTTCCTCGACGCTTCAGACGAGGTCCTGGTGCGGCGCTATTCGGAGACTCGCCGGCCCCATCCGATGGCCGAAAGCGGAGCCACCGTGGCCGAGGGTATCCGGCGCGAGCGCCTGGCGCTGGCCGAGATGCGCGAGCGGGCCAATCGGGTTATCGACACCAGCACGCTTACGGTGCATGAGCTGCGGGAAGTGATTACGGCTGCGGTGATGGGCGCCCAAAGCGGTAATCGGATGGCGGTCGCGCTGGTTTCTTTCGGCTACAAATACGGCACTCCGGTTGGCCTCGACCTGCTTCTCGACGTGCGCTTCATACCAAATCCGTTTTTCGTGCCCGAGCTCAGAGACCTCGACGGGCGCACGCCGGAGGTTCAGCGCTACGTAATGGCGCAGCCGCAGGCGCAGCGTTTCGTCGACGAGGTGGTGCGATTACTGGACTTCCTGCTCCCGCTCTATCTGCGCGAGGGTAAGAGTTATCTGACTATCGGCCTGGGATGCACCGGCGGCAAGCATCGCTCGCCCGTGCTCGCGCAGGAACTTCAGAATCGACTCGGCGAGCGCGGACTGGAGGTTCAGGTCCGCCATCACGATATCGCGCGATGAGTTCAGCTTTGGTTCAAAATCTGTGAGATTCGCGTGAGCGCCGGTGTCGCAGCGAATTAGCGTCGCCATCTCGTCAAGCGCCCGCAAGTAATCGGCCGGGCGCCTGATCAGAGCACTTTATCGAGCTTTTCGGCTTTCTCAGCCTTTTCGCCCTTGTCGCCCTTGTCGGCGCGCTCAGACCGGCCATTACCGCGTTCGGCACGCTCGCCTCGTTCACGGGTCGGAGCGTTGGAAGGCAGCGCGTTGCTGGTGGTCAGGACTTCGATGAATTTGCGCACCGCCGGTGACAATTCGCGCCCGCGCTTATGAATAATCGCCAGCGGCCGGCTGAAGGTGCCTTCCTCGAATTCAAGGATTCTGAGCGAGCCGCGTTCCGCTTCGTGCTCGACCGTCAGCCGCGGCACGATGGCCACGCCTAATCCGATCTCGATCGCCCGCTTGATGGTCTCAATGTTGTCAAATTCGAGCGCGTACTGCGCTTTGACTCCGTGATTGCGCAGGATACGGTCGGCGGCCTTGCGGGTGGGGATGTCGCGCTCGAAACCGACGAAGCGCTGGCCGTCGAGCTGGCGGATACTTACCTTGGCGTGCTTGGACAGCGGATTTTCGGGTGGCACCACCAGCACCAGCTCGTCATGGCGGAACGGCACCGTCATGATCTGGCTGCGCTTGGAGGGATAGGCCACCACTCCAAGGTCGATCTTACCCTCGATCAAGTCCTCGTAAATCTTGTTCGAGCGCAGGTATTCAAGGTGCACGTTGACCGCGGGATAGAGGCGCAAAAACTCGCTCAGATAGCGCGGCAGCTCGTGTAATCCGACGCTGTAGACCGTGCCGACCCGGATCGAGCCCGCAACTACCGAGCCGATTTCGCGCAGACGATTCTCGAATTCGAGGAAACGCCTGACGATTTCCTTGCCCGAGTTGTATAGAATCTGACCAGCAGCGGTTGGTTTGACACCGGCGCGGCCGCGTTCTATCAGACGACAGTCGTACTTGTCTTCCAGGCTGCGAACCTGCTGACTTACCGCCGACTGGGTGACGAAATTTTGCGAAGCGGCATAAGAAAAGCTACCGCTCTCGATAATGTCGCAGAAAACTTTAAGGGTTTCGATGTGCATGGCCTAATACCTGCTGCCATAAGCCTAGCTGATGACCCTCGATCAGGCAATAAGTAGCATCTCTAAATTAACTGGGATTTTTGCTCGCCACAAGATGGCCCCGGCGATATTGATAAATTGTCAGCGCGCTAATTTTGCAAACTATCGTTGTTAAGCACGACTTTCACTAGACATTATTGCAAGGCACACTCTTAGATACTGTCGGCAAACACGTTAAAGGGAGTCGGACATGGCTGAGCTGTTAAAAGATCTCGATTATTTCAATCTCGACGAGCATCTTTCTTCCGAAGATAAGATGACGCGCCAGACCGTCAAACGCTTCGTGGAACGCGAGGTGTTGCCCACCGTCGAGCGCCATTTTGCCGACGGAACTTTTCCTACCGAATTGATCCCGCAGATGGCCGAATTAGGTTTCTTTGGCGCTAACCTCAAGGGTTATGGATGCGCCGGCATGAACAACGTCGCGTATGGCTTGATCATGCAGGAGCTCGAAGCCGGTGATTCGGGGCTGCGCTCGTTCGCTTCGGTACAGAGCGCCTTATCCATGTACGCAATTTATGCGTTCGGTTCCGAGGATCAGAAGAAGCGCTACTTGCCCGAGATGGCGCGCGGAAAATTGATCGGATGCTTCGGGTTGACCGAACCCGATCACGGGTCCGACCCGGCGGGGATGGAAACTCGGGCGCGTCGCGACGGCAACGGATGGGTGCTCAACGGAACCAAACGCTGGATCACCAACGGCTCGATCTCCGATGTCGCCGTAGTATGGGCGAAAATCGACGAAGGGTTCACCGGATTTTTGGTCGAGAAGGGGAAGCAAGGTTTCAGCGCACCCGATATTCACGGCAAATTTTCGATGCGCGCCTCGCTCACCTCAGAGCTAATTCTCGAGGACGTGAGAATCAGCGACTCCGACCGTCTCCCCGCGGCGCGCGGATTGAAAGCGCCGCTCGCCTGCCTGACCCAGGCCCGCTACGGGATAGCGTGGGGCGTGATCGGCGCGGCGCGAAGCTGCTATCAATGCGCGCTGGATTACGTCAAATCACGGAAGCAATTCTCGCGCCCGCTCGCGGGCTATCAGCTCGTGCAGAGCAAGCTGGTAGCGATGCTGACCGAGATCACCAAGGCTCAGATGATCTGCCTGCGGCTGGCGCAGCTCAAGGACTCCGAGCAGATGCGTCCCGAGCACGTCTCCTTCGCCAAGCGCAACAACGTCAACGAGGCGTTGAAGATCGCCCGCGTCGCGCGTGACATGCTTGGCGCCAACGGAATCGTGAACGAATACCCGGTGATCCGGCATATGCTGAACCTGGAGACGGTTAACACTTACGAGGGGACGTTCGACGTTCACACGCTTATCCTGGGCCGCGACATAACCGGCGAGGCAGCTTTTGACTAAAAGCCCCGGGATGTGCCACAGCACGAGTATAGTGATGACGCGATCGCTTGCCGGCGCCGATCTCCCGCCGAGCAGGTCCCGCTAGCGAGACCAATGGAGGCCCACGATGATCAAGCCGAAGTCGCTTAGCCACGCCGCGCTTAAGGTCACCAACGTCGAGCGCTCACGCAATTTCTACGAGAATCTGCTCGGCCTGACGGCGCTGCCGCGTCCCAATTTCAAGTTTGGTGGCGCCTGGTACGAGATTGGCGAGAATCAGATCCATCTGATTTCGCTCCGCACTCCCGACGACCAGGCCGAGTTTCTCGGCACCTGGGAAAAGCAGGGTCCCAACGGTATCAATCCGCTGGGCCCGCACGTCGCGATCGTGGTCGATGATTACGATCGGATGAAGGCCGAACTGAAGGAGAAGGGGGTCGAGTTTCTCGAAGCGCCTTCGAGCATGGCCGGGCGCCAGCTCTGGATACTCGATCCAGACGGCAACACGATCGAGCTGCGGGCGCAGAAGTAACGCTTTCCTGTCATTCCGAGCGGAGTCTCCCATTGGGCTTCGCTCAGAGCAGGCTCCGCGAGGAATCTACGCGAAGCGATTTTCACGTGCGCGTCGAAGTTTTCCGGAATAATCGCTCCGCGTAGATTCCTCACTTCGTTTGGAATGACAAAAAAAAGGGTAGTTTGAATTTTGCAGGCTGCCGAACAGTCCGTGCGCTTCCGATCCATTTATGCGATGCTGGCATCATGCCGCGAGGACCACGAGGGGAAAAGCGCCCCGCTGATGTGATCGGCAATGCTGTGCACGTCATGCGAATTGCGACTGGCGAAATCCAAGACAGTCGGCTTGACGCAGGCAAGGAATACGCACGTAAGGGGGGTTTGAAGGGTGGGAAGGCGCGCGCTGCCAAGCTGAGCAAAAAGGAACGAGCGCGAATAGCCAAGAAGGCGGCTGAGGTACGTTGGCAAGATTCGAAGATCGAAGAAGCACCTCAATCCGCATTTACGGTTTCACGGTCACGTACAATTCGCCATCTCTCTCCCAAAAACCAAATCCGAAAGCGCTGAATGGTGGGCGACCTAACAACCCCTCGTATAGTGGATTTG
>DATJOQ010000493.1:0-7542 GCA_035506935.1 Binataceae bacterium (SeqCode)
GTCGCCAGCGCATGTGAAGCGTCTCGCGCGCATGATCCAAATGCTCAGCGCGCTCGATTTCATATCCAGGCACCTTGTCGTCGTGAGCGAAAATTTCTTGCCCGCGCTTGATTCTTCTCGCGCGCCAAAGTCTAGTGCGGAAGTGATGGTGCTGCTGGTGAAGCGCGGCGGAAGCCGCAGCGAATTATTCTCAACTCTGCCGCCGGGAAAAATTCTCGATTTTCCCGCCGGCGACGGCAAGGAATCGCGTGAGCTCGCCGCGATGGGTTTTCTGCCGATCTCGTCCGATCTTTTCGCTCCCGCGCAAAAGCCCGACGATTTTTGCTACGTGCAGGCCGACGCCAACCGAACCTTTCCTTTTCGCAGCGCGAGTTTCGATTACGTGCTGTCGCGCGAAGGCATTGAGCATCTCGAATACCAGGCGCAGTTCATCCGCGAGTGTGCGCGCGTGCTGAAGCCGTCGGGACGGCTGGTTCTAACCACGCCAAATGTCTTGCATCTGTATTCGCGGCTGAGCTATCTGCTTTCGGGTCAGCGAACCCTGGTGCGAGGTGTGATCAACGAAATCCAGACGCCGAGATTCGTCGGCGAGGATAAGGTCTATCACGGCCACGCGTTTTTGATCGATTATTTCCGCCTGCGCTATCTGCTGAAACTTGCAGGCTTCGATCAACTCGAGGTTTTTACCGACCGCTTCAGCCCTTCATCGATCGCGCTCGCGCCGTTGGTGCCGATAATGTACGGCGCCTACGCGATGTCAGTCAGGCGATCGATACGCAAGGATCGTAACAAGCGGAAATCACTTTCGTACGGAACCGTTTTCTCGGACATCGCCGGCCACGTATTCTCCGCGGCGATACTTTTCGGCAAACGATTGATCGTGGTCGCGACAAAAGGCTCGTTGCCCACGACTTCAACTAACGCGCCTGCTATGGCTGACGGTTGATTAATCCATGGAAACGATCAGCACCCTATTCGTCTACGGCAACCTGCTCGACGCACAATTACGCGAGAAGCTTTTAGGCCGCGCGGTACGGGTTGCGTCCGCAACTCTGCCAAACTACGAACGCCGCCGCGGCCGTTATTATTACGTGGTCAAGCTCGACGGTGCGCAGACGCCGGGACAGATTCTAGAGGGCTTGAGCGCCGACGATTTTACGATTCTGGATCGCTACGAAGATGCGCCCCGCCTCTACGTTCGCGAAAAAGTCGACGTGATCAGCGAGCAGGGAACCAACGTCAATTGCTGGATCTATGTTCCAAGCGAGGCGACGCTGGACAGTTTTCTATGATCACGATCGCGATCGTGCCGATTATTTCTACGTATTCTGCTGATGCAACACGCCGTCGGCTTTGAGCTGATCGATTCGCTGCGGTGAATAGCCGAGATAATTCTTCAGGATGTCGCCGTTGTGCTCTCCAAGGAACGGCGCCTCGAGCGGCAGCTCATTGGGAAACTGCGAGAACTTGAGCGGAAACCCCGGAATATCGAAATCGTGCATCATCCGATCGCGGACTGTCCTCACCGTGCGACGTCCACGCAGATGCGGATGGTTCATCGCCTGCTCCACCGACAGCACCGGCGCCGCCGGCACGCGGCATTCATCAAGCAGGCTCATCGCTTCCTCATCGTCCTTGGTCGAATCGAGCCAATCCTGGACGATCTTGATCGTCGCGGCCTTGTTCTCGATCCGTTTGGCATTGACCGAATAGCGCGGATCGTTAATCAGCTCCGGACGGCTCATCGCGCGGCACAGGGACGCCCATTGCTGATCGAGCACGCAGATGAAGATGTAATTTTTCTTGCCCTTGAAAATCCCGAATGGCGCGACCAGGTAGTGATGCGAGCCGCCGCGCTTGGGTTTGATCGCGCCGCGGCTGGCGCTGGTGACTTGAACATTTACCTCGTGACAATGGAAATACGAATCGAGCAAGGTGCTCTCGACGAATTGTCCCTTGCCGGTGCGTTCGCGATATAGGAGCGCCGAGGTAATCGCCAACAGCGCGTGCACGCCCGCGCTCACATCGCCGATTCCCAGCGCCGGAAACGACGGTGGACCATCGGGATCGCCAATCATGTCGATCACGGCGGCATAGGACGCGCCGATATAATCGTAGCCCGGCTTCAGCGCCAACGGACCCTCCTGCCCCAAGGTCGAGATCGAACACATGATGATACGCGGATTGAGCGCGCTCACGGTTTTGTAGTCCAGGCCCAGACGACCGATCACGCCGGGTCCGTAGTTCTCGACCAGCACGTCGACCTTGGGTATCAGGTCTTTCAATATCGCGAGTCCTTCGGGTTTCTTGGGGTCGATGCACAAACTTTTCTTGCCGCGATTCTGCTGGATGTAATAAGCGCTGCGGCCGTCCTTGATGAACGGCAAGAATCGCGACATGTCGCCCTTCGGCGCGCGCTCGACCTTGATAACTTCGGCGCCCATCTCGACCGCCAGGCGGGTGACCGTCGGTCCGGCAAGAAATTGGGTGAAGTCCAGGAACTTGTAGCCGTCGAGCACGTGTTTGGGTTGGTTTTCAGACATCGCGCATCGTCTCCTTGGAATGTCGCGGAGTCACGCGGACAAAGTTGCTCCTGCGCGACCGCATCACAAACTCTCTTGTCCTGTCAAACGGCCTTTGGCAAGCTCGCGACCCTACTTTCAGGCGGATTTCCGAATGAACCGCGCATTCGTTTATCGGCTCGAGAATTGGTTGGCCAGCTTTCGTTTGACATCGCGGGGCTACAGTCGCGAATATAATCTCGCGGTGGTCAGACGCGGAGTCTGGCGCGTTTCGGTCAAATCAACCCTAATCCTCGCTGCGTAATCGGAGAGGTTTCTATGGTTAAGTTGGCAATTTGTGTCAAACGCAAGGCCGGCATGAGTGCCCCCGACTTCCATCGCTACTGGAGAGAAGTTCACGCCTCGGTGGTCAAAAGCGTTCCGGAATTCATGCGCCATCTGCGCAAATACGTCCAATCGCATACCGTCAGCGAAGCCGTACCAGGATTTCCCGCTGAGCCGTCTCAGTACGACGGCTTGGCCGAGCTTTGGTTTGATAATCTCGAGGATGTCGGCAAGGCCTTCCGCGAGCCGCGCTACATGGAGATCATCCGTCCGGACGAGGGCAAGTTCGCTGACCTCGCCGGATCGACGCTGTTCGTCGCCGAAGAAATCGTGATGCACCCTGGGAAGGCCACGCCGATCAAACTGATCGGTGCGCTCAAGCCCAAAGCAGGCATGAGCGTTCCCGATTTCCATGCGTATTGGAAGGGAACGCACGGCACCGTGGTCAAGAGCGTCCCCGAGTTCATGCGGCACGTGCGCAAGTACGTACAGTCGCACGCTATCGCCGGTTCGATTCCAGGTTTTCCCGCTGGACCTCAGATGTTCGAGGGCGTCGCCGAGCTATGGTTCGACAGCGTCGAGGAAGTCGGCAAGGCGTTCAATGAGCAGCGCTACCTAGAGATCATCCGGGCGGACGAAAAGAAGTTTCTCGATCTCGCCGGATGCAGCATCTTCGTGGCTGAAGAGGTCCCGATTCACGGCAACTGACAGCCGGTTCGCGCGTCTCAGGAGTTCGCGAAGAAAGGCGCAATGGTCAAGTTGATAATCTGTCTTAAGCGCAAGCCCGGCATGAGTTCCGCCGAGTTCCATCGCTACTGGAAAGAGGTCCACGCTCCGACCGTGAAAGGCGTGCCAGAGTTCGTGCGCTATTTGCGCAAATACGTCCAATCGCACACGGTGAGCGACTCGGTGCCCGGATTTCCCGCGGCGCCATCGGAGTACGACGGTATCGCCGAGCTTTGGTTCGACAGCCTGGAAGACGTCGGCAAGGCGTTCAGCGAACCGCGCTATTTCGAGATTATCCAAAAGGACGACGCCAGATTTCTCGACGTCCCCAACTGCCGGATTTTCGTGACTGAAGAAATCGTGATGCACGGCTGAAGCGTCGCGGCGATAGCGTTAGCTCGCATCGCACAAAAACGACTCAAAACTCGAGAGGTACTATTTGTGAAAGTTGGCGCTGCTATATCGATGCTGAATGTTGGCGACCGGCCTGACCATCAGATTTATCGCGAAGACCTGATGCTGGCCGATCTGGCCGAGCCATTGGGCTTCGACTCTCTGTGGAGCGTCGAGCATCATTTCACCGGCTATGCGATGGTGCCGAACGTGGTGCAGTTGCTGAGCTATCTGGCCGGGCGCACCAGGCATCTGCTGCTCGGCACCGCGGTGATCGTGCTGCCGTGGCACGATCCGGTACGCGTGGCTGAAGAGATCGCGATGCTCGACGTTTTGTCGGGCGGGCGCACGGTGTTCGGCTTTGGCCGCGGGGCCGCGACGGTCGAGTATGACGGCTTCCGCATCCCGATGGCGGAATCGCGCCCGCGCTTCGTCGAGGCAGCCAAGGTGGTGGTCGCGGCGCTGAGCAACGAGCGCTTTTCCTTCGACGGTGAGTTTTTCAAAATCCCCGAGATGTCGATCCGGCCGCGTCCGATCTCGCATCCCGAGCGCCGCCTGTTCGCGTCATCCGTGAGTCCGGAATCCGCCGAGATCATGGCCAAGCTTGGATTCGGCGTGCTGGTCGTGCCGCAGCGCGATTGGGAGACCTGCCGCGCCGATATCGAGCGCTACCGCGAAACCGCGCAAAGCACGGGCCATACGCCGCGCCCGCCGATTTGCCTGATCAACGTTTCGGTGAGTGACAGTCACGATCAGGCGCACGAGCTGGCTAATCGCTACATGGGCGCGATGTTCGATTCGATCGACGCGCATTACCATTTCTCCGACGGACACCTGCAAGGGGTTAAGGGCTACGAGTATTACGCCAAGCTGGCGAAGACCTATACCAAGTTCGCCGACCCGCAGGTCAAAAAGAAGGCGGTCGATTATTTCGTGAGCCTTCACGTATCCGGCACTCCCGACGAATGCCTGCAGCAGATCGCCGAGATCAAGCGCAAGAGCGGACTAGACCACTTTGTCGGCCAGTTCAGCTACGGAGGGATGCCGTACGATCATTGCGAGCGCAACATGCGCCTGTTCGCGGAGAAGATCATGCCGGCGTTGAAGCACGATAGTTTCTTCGCCAGCCCGCCGGCGCAAGCGCAGGCGTAGGGCCGGCTTCCCACTTACGACGCGGCGAAAAAAAACTCTCCCCAACCCTCTCCCAGGTCGGGGAGAGGGAGTTCTAGTCGGGGAGAGGGAAGAAGAAATCAGGAAGAGAGCGTCGGAAGCATCCGAGGTTATTGCGCGATGATGCCGCCGTCGACCGCCATCGGGAAACCGGCAACGAACGACGCGTGATCCGACAGCAGCCACACCACCGCTTCGGCGATTTCCTGCGGCTTGCCCTTTCGCCCGATCGGTTCGATCGCGAGCAGCCGTGCGTCGACCTTCGGGCGACCGCCGACCAGCCGCTCTACCATCGGAGTGTCGATTACCCCAGGGCATACCGCGTTCACGCGAATTCCGCGCTTGGAGTATTCAAGTCCTGCGACTCTGGTCAGCCCGACCACTCCGTGTTTGGCCGCGGTGTACGCCGGCATCCCGTGCGAACCGACTAATCCGGCGATCGAGGCGGTGTTTACGATCGCGCCGGGGCCGCCCTGCTTGATCATCTGGCGAATCTCGGCGCGCAAACAGAGGAACACTCCCTTGAGATCGATCGCCATCACCTTGTCCCAGTCTTCTTCGGTTGAATCGGCGATATGCATCGTCAGGCCTTCGTAACCGGCGTTGTTGAACGCGCAATCGAGCCGGCCGTATTTTTTTACCGCCGCCTCGACCATCGCTTCGACCTCGGCGGCCTTCGACACGTCGCATTTCACGAAATGCGCCTCGCCGCCTGATTCCTTGACCATCTCGACGGTTGCCTGGCCTGCCTCGACCTGCACATCGCCAATAGTGATTTTGGCTCCTTCGCGAGCGCAAGCCATCGCCGCCGCCCTGCCGATTCCCGACGCCGCCCCTGTGATCAACGTGGATTTGCCTTCAAGTAATCCTGCCATGTGCGCTGCCTCCAACTGGTTTTCTGATTGACTACGCCAGTGCCGGAAGCGGCGCTGGTGTTGTTCGATCTGCGGCGAGATTACTACGCTCTGCCCCGCTGCGGTCAAGGCGAAGCGCGAATGGGAATGATCGGTACGGCTGAAGCCTAGATATCGCTGCGGGCGCCTTTCGGCTCGACCTTCTTGATATCGAATTTCTCCAGCCGATACTGCAGCGTGCGATAGCTCATGCCGAGCATCTTGGCCGCCTTGGCGATAACCCAATCCGCTTTGTCCATCGCCTGCATGATCAGGTCGCGCTCGAAATGTTCGAAATTGATTCCTTCCGCGGGAATCTCGAAGCGGTCGCTGCGGGCTCGCTCGCCCACCCGCGCGACGGGTTTGCGCATCAGCACTTCCTGCGGTAGGTCGCGTGGCAGAATTCGATCGCCTTCGCACAGCAGCAGCGCGCGCTCGATTGCCGATTCGAGCTGGCGGATATTGCCCGGCCAGGAATAGTCGAGCAGCGCCTCCATCGCCTCGCGGCTGATCTCTTTGACGCGGCCGCCGGCCAGATGGGCAAACTTGCGCAGGAAGTGATTCGCCAGCACCGGGACATCGGGACGGCGCTCGCGCAGCGGCGGCAGCATGATCGAGACCACGTTCACGCGGTAGTAGAGATCTTCGCGAAAGCGTTCTTCCGCCACTTCTTCGGCCAGGTTGCGGTTGGTCGCGGCCACTAGGCGCATGTCCACGTGGAATGATTCGTTGCCGCCGACCCGTCGCACCTCTTTCTCCTGCAGCACGCGCAGAAGCTTGGCCTGAAGCGAGATTCCGAGATCGGCGATCTCGTCGAGAAAAAGGGTCGATTTGTCGGCCGATTCGATCAAGCCGATCTTGCGTTCGGTCGCACCGGTGAAAGCTCCGCGCTCGTGGCCGAACAGTTCGTTTTCGATCAGGTTGTCAGGAATCGCGGAGCAGTTGATCGCGACGAACGGCCGCTGCGCTCGCGGCGAGAGCTTATGAATCGCGCGCGCGATTATCTCTTTGCCGGTGCCGCTCTCGCCCTCGATCAGCACGGTGGAATTCGACGGCGCGACCTTGTGCACCACCCGGATAACTTCCGCGATCGCGGGATCCTGGCCGATAATTCCCTCAACCTGGAGCTTTCCTTCAAGGCTGGTGCGCAACACACGATTCTCTTGTTGCAGATTGGCGAGCTCGGCCGCCTTCGCCACCGTCATCACCAGCGTCTCGCGGTCGGTGGGCTTGGTGAGATAATAGAAAGCGCCGTTCTTCATCGCCTTGACCGCGCTTTCGATGGTGCCATGCGCGGTCACCATCACCACCTGGGTGGCGGGATAGGTCGGCCGGATCCGCGCGAGCAATTCCTCGCCCGACATTCCCGGCATCATCAGATCGGTCAGCACCACGTCGAACTGGCCGAGGTTCAAAGCCTCAAGCGCGCGCTTGCCGACCGCCGCCTCTTCCACCGTAAAGCCTTCTTCGCGAAGGATTTCGGTGGTTATGTTCCGCTCGAGGTCGTCGTCTTC
>DATJOQ010000494.1:0-9351 GCA_035506935.1 Binataceae bacterium (SeqCode)
CCAACGCTTGTTTGCGATGATAAGCGCCGTTTGCGTCGACGAAAATCTCTGCGTCGGGGCCGATGGCGGCACGCGCTGCCCGCACTCGCGCACTGTCCGTATCCGGCTCGCGCCCGACCTTCATCTTTACACGCGCGATGCCCTGCTCGACCCATCCGGCGAGCTGAGCGCGCAATCGTTTCTCGTCGTATGAAGTGAATCCACCACTGCCGTAGACAGGAATGCTTTGGCGCGCCTTGCCAAGCAGATCCGCCAGCGGCAGATCGAGTATCCGCGCTTTGAGGTCCCACAATGCGATATCAACGGCCGCTATCGCCATCGAGCTAACGCCGGGACGACCGAGGTTGCGCACCGACGAGATCATCGCGCTCCAGGTCTCCGTGATATCCATCGCGTCTCGGCCCTTGACCACCCCACTCAACCGCTCCGCGATCAGATGTGCCGTTGCGTCGTCGGCGTACGTGTATCCGACGCCCCGAAGGCCCGCCGCATCTGCTTCGACCACCACTAAAGTCGTTGAATCCCATTCCAGGGTGCCGTCTGATTCCGGAAAGTCGGTGCGAATTCGGTATGCACCAACTTCCAGCTTCTCAATTCTGGCTGTGCGCTGTCGCATGTGACGATCGCCTCAGATCAGCTCGCGAATCTTTTCACCGAACACCGTGTAGGCAATCTTCTGGCGGTTCGGCTCTCCCTTGAGCAGCGACTGGGCGAAGTGCTTCGCTTGCTCCATGGTAATTTTGGCGGGCAGCGGAGGTTCCAGCGGATCGACTACGGCTTCGATGAGCACTGGCCCTTGTGTCGAAAGCGCTTGCTCGACGATTCGGCCGCAGTCAGCAGGTTCCTCGATCGTAAAGCCGGTGCCTCCACACGCACGCGCGAACCCGGCGAAATCTATCGGCTGCAAATCAACGCCGTATTCGGGTGCGCCAAGAAACACCATCTGCTCCCACTTGATCTGTCCGAGCGTGTTGTTCTTCACGACCACGATTTTTACCGGCAGCTTGTACTTCACGCAGGTTGCGAACTCTGCCATCAGCATCGAGAATCCGCCGTCGCCGACGAACGCGACGCATTGACGATCAGGAAACGCGACCTGCGCCGCGACCGCGTATGGCAGGCCGCAGGCCATTGTCGCCAGCGTTCCCGAGACCGAGTGCATCTGGCCACGCTTTACCGGAATGTGCCGCGACCACCAGGTGGTGATGGTGCCAGAATCGCACGAGACGATAGCGTCGTCGCTAAGCCGCCTGCCCAGCTCCGATGCAACAACCTGGGGTTTCATCGGCTTGCTATCGCGCGTTGCGCGCTGCCTCATCAGAGCGTGCCACTCCTCCATTCCCTTCTGAGCTTTTTCCAGGAAGGAGCGACTGTCCTTTTTGGTCAGCATCGGTATCAGGGCGCCCAGTGATTTCGCGCTGTCGCCGACCAATCCAACTTCCACCGGATATCGCAGTCCAATACGCGCGGGATTGAGATCGATTTGTACCGCGCGTGCCTGGCCAGGCTTGGGCAGAAATTCCATATAGGGGAACGAACTGCCCACCATCAAAAGCGTGTCGCAGTTTTCCATCGCCTCCTGCGAAGGCCGCGTGCCGACCAAACCGATACCGCCGGTAGTATAAGGACTGTCGTCGGGAACGCTGGCCTTACCCAACATCGCTTTTACAATCGGCGCCGCCAGCAACTCGGCCGTCGACTCCAGCTCGGCGGTTGCCTTCACTGCGCCCTGTCCCGCGAGAATCGCGACCTTCTTGCCAGCGTTTAGAATTTCAGCGGCACGCCGCACTTCCGAGGCATCCGGCAGATTGCCGCCACGCGCAAAGTGAACTGACGCGTGGTTCTTCCGGTTACGCGGGCTGCGTTCGCCGCTCGAGAAAGTTTGGACGTCGGTTGGAATCGTAACGTGTGCTACCGTGCGGTAACTCAGCGCCGTGCGGCAAGCTAGATCGACCACGTTCTCGACGTGCTCGGGACCCATCACGCGAGCGTTGTAGGCTGCGACGTCCATGTATAGCTTGTCGAGCTCAACATCCTGCTGCGAGTGAGTACATAACAGGTCGTGATAGTGCATACCGGTAATAGCCAGTACCGGAGCGCCATCAAACTTTGCGTCGTACAGCCCGTTGAGCAAATGGATGCCGCCTGGGCCTGAAGTAGCTAGACAAACGCCAAGCTTGCCAGTGAACTTTGCGTATCCGCAGGCCATGAACGCGGCGGCCTCCTCATGACGCACCTGGATGAAGCGGATGTTCTCTTGCCGGCGCCGCATGGCCTCCATAATTCCGTTGATCCCATCGCCGGGGAACCCAAAGACAGTGTCTACGCCCCATTCGCAAAGTTTTTCGATGAGTATATCGCCAGCCGTCATTTCATTTGCTCTTCCCATGGAATTGAACCAATGCGCGATCCAAAGAATGACGCGGCCAGTCTGAAGTCCTGCAGCGCAACGACGAACCACGCTCGAGATTACGCTTGGTCCTGAACAGCGGAGCATCGAATATGCCACCGCCAAATGGAGAGATTACCTAGTAAATTAGAGACGCGAGCAAATCGAGAGGATAGGAAAACGTAAAATCTACAGTACGGCCAAGCGGCGCGTTGCTCACTTTCTCATAGCCTCAAGTAGTATTCTCGTTACTGCTCTTCCGTATGATCATTTTATAGCTGTAGGCATATTGTTTGCGTGCCTTTAGTATCAAGCGGATAAATTTCAGCTTACGAGAGATGGGTCAGGCAATCGAAGACTACGCGTTGATCGGCAACTTGCGCACGGCTGCCTTGGTTGGCCGCGACGGCTCGATCGATTGGTTGTGTCTTCCTGCTTTCGATTCATGCGCCGCCTTCGCCGCACTGCTTGGGGGTCCGAAGAACGGCCGCTGGTTGCTGGCTCCGAATGCCGAGCAATGCCAGGTGACACGCAAATATCGCGGCGAGAGTTTGGTGCTTGAGACCCAATTCGAGACCGACGACGGCGTTGCGTCTGTGACAGACTTTATGCCGCTAGCGGCGCGAGGTGATCGAGCAGATGTGATTCGCATCGTGCGCGGGATTCGAGGCGCGGTCGAGATGCGGATGGAATTGGTGATGAGGTTCGAATACGGGAGAATTACTCCGTGGGTTACGCGACGAGAGGATGGGATATCCGCTATTGCCGCACCCCACGCGGTTATTATCAAAACCCCGGTCGCGATGCGGGGAGATGATTTCAAGACGGTCGCTGATTTCACCGTCCACCAAGGTCAAACGATTCCGTTCACAATGACCTGGTACGAGGCGCACGCCGACAGACCCGAACCGCCTGATGCGGAGCAGGCTTTGCACAGCACCGAAAGCTGGTGGCACAGTTGGTCCGCTAATTACAAGGGCCATAGCAAGTGGCGCGACGCAATAATGCGATCGTTAATTACCCTGAAGGCCCTGAGTTACCGCCTTACCGGCGCAATCGTCGCGGCGCCGACCACTTCGCTCCCCGAAGTTATCGGTGGCAGCCGCAACTGGGATTATCGCTTCTGTTGGCCACGCGACGGGACCTTTACGCTCTATGCGCTCGTGAACAGCGGCTATCGAGCGGAGGCGCGCGCATGGTTCGATTGGCTGCTGCGTAGCGTGGCGGGCCATCCCGCTGAAGTGCAAACGATTTACGGTCTCACCGGCGAGCGCCTGTTGATTGAATCCGAGCTTCCTTGGCTCAGCGGATACGAAGGCAGTCTTCCAGTCCGAATCGGCAACGACGCCTTTCGGCAGTTTCAGTTGGACATTTTCGGAGAAATAATGGACAGCCTGCACATGGTGCGAAAATCCGGACTCGCTTCTCGCACCGAAGCTTGGGCGTTGCAAAAGGCGCTGATCAAATTCATCGAGTCAGCGTGGAAAAAGGCGGACAGCGGGATCTGGGAGATCCGCGGTCGCGAGCGTCATTATACTCACTCAAAAGTGATGGCGTGGGTGGCTGTCGATCGGGCAATCAAGGCGGTAGAGAAATTCAATCTGGATGGCCCGGTCGGCCGGTGGCGCGAACTCCGCGACGCTATTCACAAGGACATCTGCGCGAACGGCTACAATTCTGCGCGCAAGGCCTTTACCCAATACTATGGAAGCGATGCGATCGACGCGTCGGCGCTACTGTTCGCGCTGGTGGGGTTCTTGCCCGCAACCGACCCGCGTATAAAGACCACGGTTCAAGTAATCCAACGCGAGCTTATGCGCGATGGTTTTGTGAAAAGATTCGTTGAAAGCGACGCGAGCTCCAAAAGTGAAGGTGTCTTCCTTCCGTGTACCTGCTGGCTGGCCGACAATTTGATGCTGATGGGCCGACAGCAGGAAGCGTTAGAATTGTTCGAGCGGGTGCTCGCGCTGCGCAACGATGTGGGCCTGCTCTCTGAGGAGTACGATCCGGAGCGCAAGCGGCTGGTCGGTAACTTCCCGCAGGCATTTTCGCACGTTAGTCTGATCAATACCGCTCATAATCTGAGTCTAGGTGAGAGTCCGGCCGCTAACCGCGGCAATTAGGATGAGTAGCTCTCGCGCTAACGAGACCCAATTACCAAACATCGATTGCCCAGTCTTCTCGACAGGCGGCTTATACGTTGGGATCTGACTATTGACAGCTGGCGCGAGTCAATGCTGAATGAAGACCCCATTACCGACCTGAGCGATGTACATGACGCCCAGAACGTCGTTGAAGATTCCCGGACAGGTTCCATTGCGGCAAAAGCTTGAGGCGAAGCTGAAGGCTCCGAGACCAGAGGAGTTGTAACTATAGCTCCCGCTGAAATTGGGTACCCTTGCGATGGTGATCATATTGGATGTCAACGTGACTGTGGTGACGTAATTGCTCGCGGCGGCCGCAAGCAGGGTTTCCGAAAACGTGCCTGACAGTTGCGCCCGGGTCTGACTCATGGCCCGCAGCGCCAGGCCGCGATCGTCCACCGGAAAGAGCGCTGAAGCGGTGGCCTGATGGTACGCTGCGTAAGTGCCAGGCAGGCCGCCAAACGCGAACCCGTTGGATTTGACTACAATCTGCCCGCTCTGCGGGATGCTGCCATCGGCGCAAGCGCTGTCTGAAACAAGAGCGCTGGCCCGGCACCAGCTGTAGGCACCGCTCGCCGCGATCGTCAGTTGACCGGCAAAATTGGCGCCCGACAAGGTGTTGTAAGTAGCCGGGAATTGCGTGGGATCTTTGCTGACTGCGCTGCTGGCGATGCCCAGAAATCCGCTGGCCTGAAAAAGGTTGGCTGTAGCAAGGTAAGGAAGCAACAGGCCGCCCACGGTAATCTGCCTTGAGGTCAGTGTAACCGGCAACTGATTGACCCCGCTAGAGGTAGTCGCTTGATAGATGCCAGTCAGGCCGTTTAAGGCTAGCTGACGTACGCCGCCTTGCAAGATGTACGTCTGATTAATCCCGGCAAAGGGAGTCGCCGTAGCAGTGGGAGTCGGGATGTGAGCCGAGCCTGATGAGCCACTGTCGCTGCTGCATCCCATCACGCAGCCCACAATCATCGCCATGACCGATAGGGTGACCCATAGTAAGATTCCCTCGGTCCATGCTTTCACAGTAGAGACCTCAGGATACTCAGAATATAGAGAAGAGGTTGAATAGCCCAAAAGAAAGGTTCACCGAGTCTTGGATGTTAGTTACAGTCTTGGGTGAGGGTGGCGGGGCCGGTGTGACGTTGTAGAGTGGCTCACCGTTACATGTTGCCGTGCCACTGGTGTTGAAAGTAGGCCAACAGGGCATTGGGACGTTCGAAATGTCCGGAAAATTGTTCGCGATGGGGACGTAGGTGTCCTCGCTCCCGGCGTTGCCGTAGTTGTTCAGGTAGGAGGGAACGTTGATCGCTCCCTGCCCCCATGGATTGACGCTCGCGTCCGAAGTCCATAGCAACAAGCCCTGGCCGCTCGAGGGCGTCGAAGTGCTGTTGAATTGAAAGCCGGGGAGAAATCCGCCTGAGCCAGTCGAAGTCCCGTAATAGTAAATTGTCAGCGGCCAGTTTGTTGCATTGTCGGGGATGGTGCATTCGCTTCCGACGCAGGGTGTTACTCCGGCAGGTGACAGGCCGCTGAAGGCCTGGGAACTCACCGCGGGCCCGGCGGTGGGCGCGTAACTGCCCAGGGCAATGTAGTACTGTGCATTGTCGCCGAAGGCATTGGCCGAGTCGTCCATCGTCGGTAAATACTTCGGCACATAATTGTTGCCCGAATTAGGTTGATAGCAAAAAGCTTGACTGCTGGGCGGTGAGTCGGTGTTGGTGACCCCTACGCTGTAGTTCAGACCGTTATCGAGCCCGCTGCTTGGGTTGCCTTTAATACAGGCCAGCATCTCGTCGGTGTTTATGTAATAGGAAAGCAGGGTCGTGCCGCCCATGAGACTGCCATCTGGACTGCTCGAGGTGTGGCAAAAAGCCAGATAGTTGGACAGCGCCCAGGTGAAGGGTTCGTATTGACATCCAGTCGCGCTAACCGAGAATTCCAGATTCACGCCGGTGACCGAATCCTGAATGCTGACTAAAAACGGCCCACTGCTCTCTTGGGTCGATTCGATCGGAATCAAGCTCTGACCGAGAAACAACATCTGCTGACCCGCGACAGATTCCTGGTAAACGTCAATCTCACTGTTGGGGTCGGTGGTGCTGTACTGTGGCCAAGTTACCGTGATCTGATCGTTACTAAGATTGTAGAGCGCCACCCCAAGGGTCTGATAACCGGTGGGCGTTTGTGCAGAGGCGGCCGAGGCCAGCGCGACCGCCAGCAGCCATCCCACGAACACTCTCCCTATTGCACGCCGCATGAGGATCATGAATTAGTCTGGAAGTGCGCCAAGGTGGAGCACATCACGCGGATTAGAAAAGGGGTGCCAGCGGCAGTGGTACCGCCGCCTCCGTGACTCCACTTGTTCACAACAGCACCATTGTAGAAAGCCTGGATGTCGACGCCCACCGCCGGAATCTGATCGGCCGTAAGTTCGTCGCTCGGATTGGCCAGCGCGTACACCTGCAGGTTCTCTTCGCTGGTCGAAGCGCTCGGTGTCTGCGAGTTGATCACTCCCAGATTCGTACTAAAACCGCATTGGCTCGGAATCGACGAGGTATCGGTAACGGTCTGGGCCGTCACCGGGATTTTGTTGGAATTGCTCGACTGCGTGAAGATGATGGGGATATAGAAGCTGAAGGATTGGGTCGTGGAACCGCTCGTCACCGAGCAGTCGCCAACCAGGTTCTCGTAGCCAGTGCCCCCGGTCCATTCGAAGTAAACAGTCTGGATCGGCACATTGTTGACGTCCACCGCAACATCGCTCGAGACCGGGTCGAAGCTGGTTCCGCCAGTGTTACAACTTTGCACCATCAGCGGGCCGGTGGTCGTCGTCGTGGTGCTGGTGCCAGCCTGTGCGGTGACGAATTGTATGAAAGTTTCGTTGGTGGTGCCGACAACTGCTGTGGTGGAGAGGCCAGTCGACGCCCACAGTGCGACCAGAGCTAGTGCCAGGACTATCTTTCCCACCCGACCCATTCAACCCGCCCTACATCCAGTTACGTTTTTAGCCTCAGCGTGATCCTGCGCATGTGAAGCTAAAGTTACTTAGTGCTTAAGTCAAGAGGTTTTGGCCCGCATAAATATCAGGTCGTTCATGCGTTCATCTGATTGTGTTCGCCATATATTCGGCCCCCGCGTACGCAGGGAATTCTCGGCCTGGCGCGGCCGCGCTCGTTTAGACGAACGAACGCCAACCGAAGCATCCGAATCATGAAGCGAAGCCTAGGTGTTGATTAAGCAGAATCTCCCCTATGCCCGAGGCATAGGGAGAAACCCAGCGCGAGCGCGATCTTCTTAGGATCATCCCCTAAGCTTAACGAGACCTCCGAGAGCGGGATCCGAGAAGCTATCCTCTCCGGTTTCGACGTGACCCGCAAATCGGTATTCGAAGGTCGAGTCTCCGGCAACCGTGACGATCAGGTCATACCAGCCATGGAACTTACTCAGCGACAACTTATCTCGAAAGCTATGCTGCGGCCCGAGAAGTTTGCCTGTCGCCTTGCCTGTATAGGCATCGATTACGCTGACGTCAGCTTGGACGCCGCCGACATTGGTTATTACCCATCCGATTCCGCCGCCATTGTCTTTGTCATAACTCGAGCTAACATCGAGAACCGCGGAGCTGGAACCGATGCTCCCGTTGAAGTAACGCACGAATCCATTGGGGCCATACACCGACAGATTATAGGAAGAGACCTCATTCCACGTGCCAGACAGCGTGTTGTCGGAACCCACAGTGTAAAACCGGACGGGATCCGCAGGGTTGCCGGAACGTACCTGAAACACTGCAGCCGCGCTGCCGGTATTGATGAACGTTAGCTCTATCGTACTGCTCGAAACATCCACCGACGCCTGAACATTCAAATCGTAGGGCAAAGCGCGCGCCGGACGAATGCCTTTTTCCTGCGCCGGCACGCCGACGGTCACGTCACCCAGGGTAGGAATGAAGATGGTGACGTTACCGCCCGCGAGTTCGTCCACCGGCGGCAAATCGCCGTCAGTGCTTGGCAGCTTGACGGGAGCGCTATTCGGATTGGCAAAGTTGAAGACCGACGTCAGGTCGCCCGCAACTGCGCGGCGCCACGCAGAGATATTTTGCTCAAAGACTCCGAACCGCTGCTCGATGAACTGGATCACCGACGTGTGATCGAAGACCTGCGAATTGACGTAGCCTCCTTTGCTCCATGGCGAGACCGCAATAAACGGCACACGCGGACCCAGCCCGATCGGGCCGTTCGGGGTCGACGTCGTAACGATCTCGTTTTCGATGCTGACCGTCGACGCTCCATTAGCCGATGTCGCTGGCACCGTGGGCGGCACGATGTGATCGAAGCTCCCATCAGCCTCGTCATAGTTGACGATCAGTACGGTCTTGCTGAACACCTCTGGATGGGCCACCAGGATTTCCAGAACCTGGGAGATGTACCAAGCGCCGTAGTTGACCGGCCAATCCGGATGTTCGCAATAGCCGGCCGGCGCTATGAGCCAGGAAACCTGCGGCAGCGTTCCGCACCGCACGTCGTGTTTGAACTGGCTGAATTGGCTCTCGGCCCACGCTTGCCAGGCGTGTGGTAATGCCGACGGGCCCGGCATGCTGTTGCTGAGATTTGTACCCGTCGCCGCGTTGTCGAACAGCGGCGTACCGGGCTCGGCCGTCGCGTACTGATTAAAGTAAAGCAGCGGATTGTCGGTAAAGTTGCCGGCGAAGGAATTGGAAGTTGCGTCTCCGAAATCCGGCGCGAAGGGCTCGCCGGAAATGTCCTGATAGATCTTCCAGCTTATACCGGCTTCCTGCAGCACTTCAGGGAACGTCTGCCA
>DATJOQ010000495.1:0-2541 GCA_035506935.1 Binataceae bacterium (SeqCode)
TGTAATGTGGTGAAATGTCGCCCACCCGGTAATCGAAATCCGGAGCCCGACGAGGTCGCCGCCTGCGAGCCCTTCCTGATGCGTCAGATCGAGATCGTCAAACCGAAGATTATCGTCGGGCTGGGCACCTTCGCGGTACAGGCGTTGCTCAGGGTGAAGACGCCGATCAGCAAGCTCCGCGGTATCTGGCACGATTTCCGGGGCGTCAAGCTGATGCCGACATTTCATCCGGCCTACCTGCTGCGTAATCCCTACGACAAGCGGCTGGTATGGGCGGATATCCAGGAAGTGATGAAGGCGATGAATCGTCCGATCGAAAAGCGGGGCGGACCTTAGGTGACTCGTATCGCACATCGGCATCGGCTAGCCGTGATTGCGATCCTTGCCCTGAGCGTGTGCGTGCTCGGCGTGATCAGCCGCGGCGGCCGCGCGATTGCTCAAGATGATGCGCGCACGATCGTGCTGATTAATATCGATGGCTCGATCAACGCCGCGGTGGCCGAGTATATCGAGGATTCGCTGGCCGACGCGGTTCGGCGCCACGCGCTGGCGTTGGTGATCGAGATGGATACGCCGGGCGGCCTGCTGAGCTCGGCGAAACGGATCGTGAAGGATCTGCTCGGCGCGCAGGTTCCCGTGATCGTTTATGTTGAGCCCTCCGGTGCGAGTGCGGCTTCGGCCGGGATGTTCGTGACGCTTGCGGCGAATATCGCGGCGATGGCGCCGGGGACCACGATCGGCGCGGCGCATCCGGTAGAGCTAAGCGGCGGCGGTCTGACCGGCGCGGTTGGCCAGAAGATCGAAAACTTTACCGCGTCATTGGCGCAGGCGATCGCGCGCCAGCGCGGGCGCAATCAGAAATGGGTCGAAGATGCCGTCCGCCAAAGCGTCGCGATCGGCGAGCGTCAGGCGCTCGATCAGCACGTGATCGATATCGTCGCGCGCGACCTGAACGATCTGTTCGCGCAGGCGAGCGGCCGCGAGGTCAAAATCGGGGATCAGCAACACGTGCTGCAGCTTACCGGCGCGATGGTCTATCGGCGCCAGATGAGCCTGGGGCAGAGATTGCTCGACACGCTTTCCGATCCGAACCTGGTCTACTTGCTGGTGACCGCGGGGCTGCTCGGACTTTATTTCGAGTTCTCGCATCCGGGGGTGTTTTTTCCCGGAGTGGCCGGAGCGATTTGCCTGCTGCTCGCGCTCGCGTCGTTCGAAGTGCTGCCGATCAATATCTCGGGTTTGCTCCTGCTGCTGCTGGGCGCAGCGCTGCTGATGGCGTAAGCCTTCATGCCGACTCATGGAGTCGCGGCGGTTGGCGGGATTGTTTCGTTCGTGCTGGGCTCGTTGTTTTTCGTCGATAGCGCAGAGACCAATCTTTACGTGAGCCGCAGTTTAATCGCGGGCGCTGCAGCGGCGCTGGCGGTAATTTTTATCGGTATCGGGACGTTGATCGTGCGCCGACGCCATGGGCCGATCATGACCGGGAGGGAAGGGCTGGTGGGCGAAGTCGGCGAAGTGAGGCTCGAGATCGCGCCTGGCGCCGCCGGGCGGATCTTCATCCATGGCGAGAGCTGGCGTGCGGTGAGCGACGAGCCGTTGAAGGTCGGAGAGCGGGCGCAGGTGGAAGCGGTGGACGGAATGCAAATGAAGGTCCGCCGCGTCGATTCGCAGCGGACCTTCAGCACGTGAGCGGCGGTTGCGGGCGCCTTCGTGCGGAACTAATCGCTATACGTAGTGCGGTAGAATCTGCTCGCCGAAAATCCGTAGCTGCTCTTTGACCACGTCGATCGGCAGCAGTCCCTGATCGAGCAACCAGGAAAAGTACTCGGGCCGCGCGGCCTCCATCAACATATCCATCTCGCGGCGCACGTCGCTCACCGAGCCGGCGAACAGGTAATGCGCCTTGGCCATGCGCTCGACTTTCCATTCGCTGGGCGGGATCATCACCTTGCCGGCCGGCCACTTTTCTTCATCGCCCGGGATGCGGAAAGCTTCGAAGAATCCGAAATGACCCCAGAAGTTCGGGAAACCGATTCCGGCGCTACCGCGTTCGGCGAGTTGCAGCGCTGATTCGCGGTCGCGCGCCAGATAGGGCTGGCGCAGCACGCCGATATTCTGTCCGAAGTCGAGCTTGCGGCCAGCCTTGGCGGCTTCGGCCTGGAACAGCTTCGCGATACGATTCATGTTCTCGGGTTGCGTGATCAGGGTCATCGGAATGATGCCCTGCTTCGCGCACCAGACGATGGTCTCGTCGCTCACCGAGAAGGCCTGGAACAGCGGCGGATGCGGTTTCTGATACGGCTTCGGCACCACCTGGATTTTCCTGACGTGGCCGTTGACCACTTCGCCGGGATCGCCGAACTCAGCCGTCCACGCCGACGGCGGCCACGGCGTGCCACCCTCGTAGGGGTAGGGAAATTCGTAGTAATCGCCCTTGAAGGAGAACGGCTCGTCGCCCCAGGCAAGTTTCAGAATCTGGAATACTTCTTCGAAGACCTTGCGATTGGTTTTGTCGATGTCGGATTGGTCGCTGGTGGTCGC